>JAEUIG010000306.1 GCA_016795125.1 Planctomycetaceae bacterium
TCGATCCCCAGCAGCTTCAGCACCGAGAGCACCTGCACCGCGAAGGCCTCATGGATCTCGATCGACCCACTGTCCTCGAGTTTGAGTCCCGCGCGCTTCAGCGCCTTGTGAATGGCAGGCACCGGGCCGATCCCCATCTCACTCGGCTCGACCCCCGCAATCGCCATCGCCTTGACCTTCGCCAGCGGACGAAAGCCCAACTCTGACGCCTTCTCCGCCGACATCAGCAGCAGCGCCGCCGACCCGACGCTCACCTGCGAACTGTTGCCGGCCGTCACTGAACCGCCGGCCGGGTTGAACGCCGGCGGCAGTTTCTGGAGCGCTTCCAGCGACGCATCCGCGCGGACCCCCTGGTCCTTGTCGATCGGCCGTTTGAGTCCGTCGCCGTTGCGGCCAATCGTCGGGACGATTTCGTTCGCGAACTTGCCGGACGCGTGCGCGTCCGTGCACAACTGATGGCTGCGCAGGGCAAATGCATCCTGACGCTCGCGGCTGACGCGGTACTTCATCGACAGGTATTCGGCGGTCAGGCCCATCTGCATGATGGCCTGGCTGTTCCGGCGGAACAGCGACGGCGCCGGGTTGTAGTCCTTCGACACGGGAACGTGATGCATGTGCTCCACGCCGCCGGCAAGCTGGATGTCCTCACAGCCGGCCAGGATGCTCATTGCGGCGTTATTCACCGCGCACAGTCCCGACGCGCAGTTGCGATTGATCGTCTCGCCGCCGATTTCGATCGGCAGGCCGGCGCTCAGCACCGCATTGCGGGCAATGTCGAACCCCTGTTCCCCCTGCTGCTGCACGCAGCCCCACTTCACGTCTTCGATCAGCCGGGGATCGATTCCCGTGCGATCGACGAGTGCCCGCATGATGGACGCCGACAGATCGTCGGCGCGGACGTCCCGGAAATAACCTTCCTCCGGCGACGCCTTGGCAATCGGCGTGCGGACGGCGTCCACGATCACGGCTGAACTCATGTGTGTCTCACTGTTAACTGACTTCCCCCTCTCCCCCGCGAACCGCTCCCCGACTTGCTCATGCGTCGTCGGGGGAGAGGGCCGGGGTGAGGGGCCACATTCGCGGTCGCCTGCGGCTCGCCGCTAAACGATTGAGTTACTTTCCATAGAGCCGGGTCCCGCGCTTGGCCGCATCCGCCAGCGCCGCCGGAATCGAGAACCGCCGTCCCAGCGACTCAAACTTCTTCGCCCGGTCCACGATGTTCTGCGCTCCTTCGGAATCAATCCACCGCAGCGGACCGCCGCGGAATGCCGGGAAGTTGACGCCCAGGATCATCGCCATGTCGACGTCCCCCGGTTGCCGGGCGATGCGATCCTCCAGTGCCCGCACGGCCTCCAGAGCCATGCACAGGAACAACCGGTCGGCAACGTCGTCGTCAGTCAAGTCGCGCGGTTGCGTGACATGCTTCGCGATCAGTTGCTGCACTTCCGGGTCGGGGATGAACTTCCCCTTGCGATCGATCCCGCGAAATCCCTTGCCGGCCTTCTTCCCATGGCGGCCGAGCTTCACCAGTTCACCGAGGATCGGTGTCGAGACCGCCCGGTCGGCATAGCCCGCCAGCAGGACTTCGCCGGCGTAAAACGCGGTATCCAGACCAACCATGTCGTGCAGCGTGATCGGACCGACCGGCATTCCCCACCTGGTCGCAATCTTGTCGAGTCGGTCCATGTCCACCCCTTCCTGCAGCAGGACGAGGGCCTCCGACATGTACGGCATCAGGATGCGGTTCACGAGGAACCCGGGGCAGTCACGGACGACAATCGGCGTCTTGCCGATCTTCTTCGACAGCGCGACCAGCGTGGCGATCGTCTCGTCGCTCGTCTGCTCTCCGCGCACGACTTCCACCAGCGGCATCCGGTCGACCGGCGAGAAGAAGTGCATCCCGGCGAAGCGGTCCGGCGCCGGCCACGCCTTCGCCAGCCGCGTGATCGAGATCGTTGAAGTGTTCGTCGCCAGGATCGCATCCGGCCGCACCACGCCGGACAGTTCGCTGATGATCTTCGTCTTCAGCGCTTCATTTTCGGTGACCGCCTCGACGACGAGGTCGCATTCAGAAAACGCCTGCCGCGACGTCGTCGCCGTCAGCCGCGACAGCATGTCCGCCAGTTCGGCCGGCTTCGCGCGACCAATCCCGATGCGGTCTTCCACGACTTTCCGCGCCCGCAGCATGCCGTCTTCGACGCGTTCATTGTTCACGTCGACCATCGCCGCGCGAACGCCGCGACGGGCATGCGCGGTCGCAATGCCCGCCCCCATCAGGCCCGCGCCCAGCACGCCGACCGACGCAATCGTCCGCGGCTTCACGTTCGGATCATCAACCCCCGTCTCGCGCTGCAGCCGCGTGGTATCGAAGAACTCCGCAACCAGATTCGTCGCGATCGGTGTCCCGACGACTTCCAGAATCCCGGCCTGCTCGATGGCCAGACCTTCGTCGAGAGGACGGTTGATCCCTTCCCGCACCGCACGCAGCGCGACCAGCGGCGCCGGATACTGGCCCCGCGTTTTCCCGCGCACGGCCCCCTCCACGACCGCGAACGCAAAGTTCACCTCGTCTTCGCTCAGCCCCAGCGGCTGACTCCGCCGTTTCCGATCTTCGATCCAGCTGCCCGTTCGATGGGCTTCTTCAATCAGGAACGTCCCTTCAGAAATGAGTCGGTCCGGCGTCACGGCGTCGTAGACCAGCCCGATTTCGGCCGCCCGGCGCGCGTCCACCGGCTCACCGGAGGTAATGATTTCCAAAGCGGCGTCGATCCCCACCAGCCGCGGCAGTCGCTGCGTTCCGCCCCAGCCGGGGATCAGGCCGATCTTCACTTCCGGCAGACCGATCTTCGTCTGCGGGACATCCGCCGCCAGCCGATAATCGAACGCCAGCACCAGCTCGGTGCCGCCCCCCATGCACGCGCCATTCACGAGCGCCACCGTCGGAAACGGCAGTTGCGAAAACGCGCTGAACACGCGGTGACCGCGGGCGATCGACTCCCGCGATTCCTCCTTCGTCGCATGAATTGCCGCGCCGAGTTCCTTCAGGTCGGCGCCCGCGATGAACTGCCCCGGCTTGCCGCTCGCCAGCAGCAGGCCGCGCAGGTCCTTCCGCTGCGCCAGCTCGGCGACGCAGTCGGCGAACTCCTGCATCACGGCCGCTGAGAACGTATTGACCTTTTGTCCCGGAGTGTCAAACGTCAGCAGCGCCAGTCCGCCAGGCAGCGATTCCAGCCTCAGATTCTGACTCATGCAGGTGATGCCACACAGGCTGCCGCGCGGCCTGTCGCGCGCCTTGTCGGCGGCCGTTGGCCCGCAATCCAGCCGGGAAACTTGAGAGTGAACGAGAAAACGCGCTGCAACCAGCGAGATTGCAGTCTACCAAGACCGGAACCGTTTGCCATTCCTTCGGGCAAGCTCAAGGGAGGGCGAGGCTCCCGCCGAGCCGCTGAGTCAGAAACGCGCACGCTGCGACCGGCCTCGTGGTTCATGCTGCCAGCATAAGCGGTCGCAGATCAGGCAGTTCGATCAGGCAGGCTGCTTGATCCACGGAACTTTGACATCGCCTTGTTGCTCGGCCGCGGTCACCCGGCCGTCAGCACGACGTGCGTACCCGCCATGTCGGACGACGGTTGCGGATAGTCGCTGCGAAAGTGCACCCCACGGCTTTCGGTCCGCGCCAGCGCCGCCGCAATCATCAGCCGCGCAACCAGCAGCATGTTCTGCAACTCCCAGCCGGCAACGGTGTTGAATTCCCGGGCCCCCGCGTAGCGGTCCCAGAATTCCACCTGTTCGGCGGCCTGTCGCAGCCCCGCCGCCTCGCGCCGGATCCCCACCTGCCGCCACATCAGCGCCGTCAGCGCATTCCGTACATCGGCGAGGTTCAATTCGTCGTCTTCCTTCAGCGACTCCGTCCACTCCGAAGACAGCGGCACCGCTCGAAAGCTGTCGTCCTGATCGCCGGCCGCCGCCGATGCCAGTTGGCCGCAACGACGACCGAAGTACAGCCCCTCCAGCAGGCTGTTCGACGCCAGCCGGTTCGCGCCATGCAGTCCGCTGGACGTCACTTCGCCGGCGGCCCACAGCCCCGGCACGGTGCTGCGGCCATCGAGGTCGATGGTCAGCCCGCCGATCATGTAGTGCGCACCGGGCCGTACGGGAATTCGATCCTGCGCGAGGTCCAGGCCGAACTCCCGGCACACCTGCCCGATGTTCGGAAACCGCTCGGCCACTCGCGTCGGCGGAATGTGCCGCAAGTCGAGGAAGACGCACGGACTGTGCGTCTTCGCCATCTGCTCGGTGATCGCGCGGCTGACCACGTCGCGCGGCGCCAGCTCTCCGCGCGGGTCGTACTCCGGCATGAATCGGTGACCGGCCGCATCGACGAGATACGCCCCTTCTCCTCGCACCGCCTCGCTGATGAGATGCCGCGAACTTCCGGCGATGTACAGCACCGTCGGATGGAACTGCATCATCTCCATGTCGCGCAGTTCGGCGCCGGCCCGGAACGCCGCCGCCTGCCCGTCGGCCGTGGCGATGTCCGAGTTCGTCGTCTCGCGATACAGCCGCCCCGCCCCTCCGGTGGCGAGGATCGTCTGCTTGGCCCACACGAACGTCTTGCCATGACTGGCGTTCCACACCAGCGCCCCGCAGCACACGCCCTTGTGCGTCAGCAGGTCGATCGTGAAGGTCTGCTCCCAGATGTCGATCGAGGCCTCC
>JAEUIG010000598.1 GCA_016795125.1 Planctomycetaceae bacterium
CACCCGTTCCTGTTCCGCAAACGTCTGGGAACGTTCGACCGGCGCGCCCGCCACGGCGATCTGGTGCAGCTGACGCTCGATACGGGGGAGGTATTCGGCTACGGGCTGTTCAATCCTCGGGCCGAGATCACGGTCCGACTCCTGACGCTGGGGACCGAACCGCCGCGAGAGGAATGGTGGTCGAGCAGGCTGGCCGATGCGGTCGCACTGCGGCGCGACACCCTGCAGCTCGATGCCGTCACCAACGCGTGCCGCCTCGTCCACGCCGAAGGGGACGGCCTGTCCGGCTTCATCGCCGACAAATTCGGCGACGTCCTGAGCATCGAGGTGTTCGGCCTGGCGATCTACCAGCGGGTCGATGCGCTGGCCGCGCAGCTTGCCGGCTTGTGCGGGGCGAAACACTGGGTCGTCCGCTGCGGGCCGCAATCCCTCGAACATGAGGGCTTCCACGCAGAACCTTACGGGTCCCCAGGCCATCCCGGGCATGCGATGGTGACGGAGTTCGGCACAAAGTTCCGTGTTGACTTCGAGCACGGGCACAAGACGGGCTTCTTCTGCGACCAGCGCGACAACCGCCGCGCTGTGGCCCAATTGTGCTCCGGGAAGAATGTCCTCGACGCATGCTGTTACACGGGAGGATTCGCGATTCAGGCCAGCGTGCTCGGCAAGGCGGCCGAGGTCACGGGCGTCGATCTTGACGAGCAAGCGATCGAAACCGCACGGACCAATGCGAAATTGAACCAGCGGCAGATCAAGTTCGTGCACGCGGACGCGTTTCCCTACCTGCGCGACATGCAGCGGAACGAGCGCACGTACGACGTCGTTGTGCTCGATCCGCCGAAGTTCATCCGTACGCGGGAGGGAGTGGAGGAGGGGCGCCAGAAGTATTTCGATCTGAATCGGCTGGCCATGCAGCTCGTCGCGCCCGGAGGGTGGCTCGTGACCTGCACCTGTTCCGGCCTGCTCGGCGCGCGAGAATTCCAGCAGACGGTCTCCGCAGCAGTTCCGGGCAACCGCCGCGCCCGCATCCTGAACCGGACCGGCGCGGCTCCCGATCATCCGATCGCCGCCAACTGCCTGGAAACCGAATACCTCCAGGCGCTGTGGCTGAAACTCGATTGACCACGCGCCGCACCGCTACCCGGCGCTCTGTGATCGGATCGCGCGCACCTCTCCGTCCTCCCGTTTCGGGGGTTGGGGCGGGCAGGAGGGCGAACGGCCGCCACACTCCATTCACAGAACAGACGCCGCCACGCAACGTCCGGCGGGTGACTTCCTCGCCGCTACTTCACGCGTTTCCCTTCCACGGTCATGAACTTTACCCATTCGCCGTCGACCTGCGTGTATGAGCTGAACACCTTGTGGTCTTTGTCCTTGAACTCAAGGGTCTCTTTATAGGGCGCCATCTCGCCCGGCTTGGTGAAATTCGGCCCCTCAGTCAGCAGGGTGAGCACCGTGCCGGATTCGTCGAGCGTCCCTTCGTAGTGCCAAAGGTGATTGAACATCGAGTCGATCCAGGTCCCGACGAATTTCTTCTTCGCAGGGTCGTAGCCCAGCGTGAGGACCGACTCCACCGACATGCCCATCGAGGCGGCTTCTCCCTCGGCAACCACCCACAGACCGCCGATACTGCGCGTCGTCTCCGACCCGTGGCACTCAAAAGCCTCCTGTCCCGGCGCAGCGTCCATCTTGCCGTGCGTCTCCCACTCGCCGACCAGCTGCTGCAGCCATTCATGTTCTTTTTCGGGTTTCGAGGGCTGCGGCTCCTGCGCCTGGACACAGGTTGCGACGAGGCAGAAAGCAAGCAGACCTTTCAGAGAGAACTTCAACATGATCTAACCTTTCCTGGCAGAGTTCGTGATGGTGGCTCCGTTTTGATCGCACACAGATTGGAAGTGAACAGATATATACTATATGGCCGGTCAGCCGTACAAGGGAAAAGAGAGGATTCTTCTCAATGGTCGATCAGTCCTCCGCTTTTTCCAGAGTGATTGATGAAACTCCGAGCCCGCCGTTGTGAGTCTTGACCGTCGCAGTTGTCTCCCGTTCCAGCAACTTCTGTTTGCGCTCGATCCCCCAGTAGTACCCGGCCAGCGAACCGTCCTTGCGGACCACGCGGTGGCAGGGGATCGCCACGGAGATTGGATTCGCCGCGCACGCCGTGGCCACTGCCCGCACCGCGTCCGGCCGGCCCAGTTGCCGGGCAATCTCTGTGTATGTCGTCGTCGCTCCGGGCGGAATCTTCTGAAGCAACGCCCACACCTGCTGCTGGAAGGCCGTCCCGATAACGTCCAGCGGCAGGTCGAGACCGCACGCCGGCTGTGCAACGTAGGCGACAACCGTCGCGACCGTCTGCTGAAATGCGTTGCCTCCGGCAGCGACATCGGCTTCTGGAAATCTGCGGTGCAGGTCGCGAATCAAGGGCGCGGCTCGATCGCCGAACATGATCGCGCAGATGCCCCGTTCGGTCGCCGCCACCAGGACCAGCCCCAGCCAGCAATTTTCGACCGCATAGTGGATCGTCGTCCCGCGCCCGCCGGAACGCACCTGGGTTGGCGTCATCCCCAGTCGCTGCGGCGAGGAATCGTAGAAACGGCCGCTCGACCCGTATCCGCTGGCATGGATCGCAGCGGTGACGGTGTCGCTCGTCCGCAGATTCTGCTGCAAGCGACCTGATCTCACGGCGGCGGCGTAGGCGCGGGGCGTAACCCCCGTCACTTGTTTGAACACGCGATGAAACCGTGAAGCGCTCAGTCCGGCGGAGCGTGCGAGCGCTGTCAGTGATGGCATCGTTTCCGAGCACTCGATCGTGCGGCACGACGCGGCGACCAGCAGAGCCTGCTGTGCCTCCGGGCTTGCCGAATTCGGCTGGCAGCGTTTGCACTCGCGGAATCCGGCCCGCTCGGCGTCGGCACACGTTGTGAAGAACCGGACATTCTCTCGCCTTGGCGTCCGCGCGGGGCAACCGGCCCGGCAGTAGATGCCAGTCGTACGGACGGCAATCACGAATGCGCCCTCGGCCGACTTGTCCCGCGCCGCGAATGCTTTCCAGCGCTCGTCGTCCGTTGGAAACGCATGCTTCGGTGTGACTGTTGTTGTCATGATCGCGTCCTCCCTCTCCCTCGAAAGCAGCGCTGTTTCTGCACTCGTTCCATTCGGGGGTGAGGGGCCTTCCAAAGCCAAATTGACAATTGCGTCGTACGTCATTCGCCACGCCCTTCCCGTTGGTCAGGGCGTGCCAACCAGGGTGCGATTGTTCGACCTCGCTGGCGCTTCGGGCTGATGGGCCCGATTGATGCCTGGCAGAGTGACAACTCGACACGCATCGTACACCTGTGTCCGCAACCGGGCGCTCCGCGGCTTGCTGTCAAATCAGGAATTGTCGCACTGCGATTTGCCCGAGTGAACAAAACGGTGGTCGTGCGGTCACGATCCGCTAGAATGGCGACGCTGTACTTCCATTCACGTCGCGAGCGGACCGCCATGCCACTGAGCGCGTTTCATCCGATCGTCGCGGGCTGGTTCCAATCGCGGTTCGCCGGGCCCACGGAGCCGCAGACTCAGGGCTGGCCAGCCATCGCCGCTGGGCGGCACACGCTCATCGCCGCGCCGACCGGCAGCGGCAAAACGCT
>JAEUIG010000621.1 GCA_016795125.1 Planctomycetaceae bacterium
CTCCAGGTGACGGGCGGCAGCGTGCTAGGAGGGTGCTTCACCTCCAGCACGGCCGCAGCCAGCATCGGCAGGTAGTCCACGAAGACCGCCGGCTGCTCCCATTCACCAGCGATGACTGTGGCGTGCTCATAGCGGGCCTTCGCACGCTTCAGCAGGCGCTCATCGATCATCTCGCTGCTGGGAGCTATGTCCTCGGGAGCCCCGTACGCCTCCGGGACAACGACCATGCAGGAGGTGGGATGATCGCCGGACTCGTCGAGAACCACGGTGCCCCACACCCATTGGTCCTCGCCGTCGCCATACCGGACCTTGACGATCGACGGCCCAATGGCTGCCGGCGGTTCCTGCGCCTGCGTTGGTGTGGTTTGCACCACAAAGCAGAGCGCGGCCAGCGTCAACATGGTGTAAAGACGAGTTGATTGCGTCATCGAATGGCTCCAAGCTCTGCGTGAATCACGACTATGTCTCGACAGGAGCTGCGAAGCGGCGACATGCCGTAGCCGTGGGCGTCAGCCCACGGACAGATTCGCAACTCCGTCCCGCAGCCCCCAACGGGGGCGACACACGTTCCTCGTGCCGCCCCTTACGGGGCTGGTGTCATCCTCACCCGCTGTCCGGCGGCTCACGCCGCCGGCTATGTCGTGTCGGTCCTTCGGACCTGGACTTTCTCCAGCTGATACAGGTCCCTGCTCCTGTCGGCGGTCCCTACCCCTGACGGCGGCCGCTACTCCCAATCCGCCTCGATTCGCTGTCGCAATGCTTCGGCCTCTCGGCCTGCCTCCTCGATCTGCGTCTCCAGTCCATCGTCCCATCTCGCGAAGTCTGACGCCGCGGCGCCTCCTTGTGCGCCGCCTGTCGTCACGTCAGGTCCTCCGACACTCGCGACGTTGCCGGGACGCTCCTGTTCGCTCGAATCCTTGGCTGTCGGTTCGGGGCCGCGGAGAAACAGCACGCCGAGGGCGACAGCAGTTGCCAGTAGCGTGGCGACGCCGGCAACGAGCACCATTCGCCCAAGGCGCGTGTGCGGAGACTGGCTGGTCAGTTCCGTCGGCAGCGGCGCGACGTTCGGCTGCTCGACGTGTGCCAGACACTGCTCGAGAAGGTCGGCGACGACATCGGCGCTGGCGGGGCGGTCCTCGGCGCGCTTGGCGTGCAGTCGCTGGACGATCGTTTCCAGCCAGTCCGGTACCTCCGGGTGAATTTCGCGTAGCGAGCGGGGCATCTCGTCCGTCACGCGGCGCAGAATGCCGTAGCTTGTCTCGGCGCGGAATGGCGCTCGGCCGGCGCACAGCGTGTACAGGACGCTGCCGAGGCTGAACAGGTCGCTGCGCGGGTCGATCGACTCGCCACGCGCCTGTTCGGGCGACATGAACTGCGGCGTGCCGGCGATCACTCCCGAGCGCGTCAGCGACGCGTCGTCGGCGGCGCGGGCGAGGCCGAAGTCGGTCAGCAGAGCGCGATTCAGCCCCTTCTCCAGCAGGATGTTGGCCGGCTTCACGTCGCGATGGATCAACCCCTGTGCGTGGGCCGCCGCCAGGCCGCGGGCCATCTGCAGGCCGATCCGCAGCACGTCGACCGTCGGCAGATGCCCGTCATGATCCAGCCTCTGCTGCAGCGACTCGCACGCCACGAACGGCATGACGAGATACGGCAGCGCGCCGCTGGAATTCACCGCCAGGATCGGCATCACATTGGGATGCATGATGGCGGCGGCGGCCTGCGCCTCACGCGCAAACCGTTGCCGCGCCGCCCCGCTCGTCGCCAGATGTGGCGCGAGCACCTTCACCGCGACCGGTCGATTCAACTCCGTCTGAAACCCCTTGAGGACGATGCCCATTCCCCCGGCCCCGATGACGCCGAGAATGTCGATGTCATCGAGTCGCCCCAGCGCATCGCCGCGCGGCGACGGCTTCAGAAAGTTGACTGCAAAATCGACGGCCCACTCGCTGCGGGCTGGCACAGCACTCGTGGCGTCGCCGGCCGTATCCGGATGCGGAGTGCGACGCAGGGCGATCTGGACCGATTGCCACTCCTCCTGCCCACCCGCCAGTCGTTCCAATTGCTCGCGGCACGCAGCACACTCCGAGAGGTGCTGTGAAAGCTGCTCCTCCTGCTGCTCGCTCAGCCGCTCGGCGAGTGCGGCCGACAGGAGATCAGGCTGACAAGCGGTGCGAAGCATGGGACGGAAATCCGAAATCCGAATGTCGAAATTCGAAAAAGGGTTGATGGTTGATCGTTTATGGTTGATCGACCGCCGTCACAACTCACCAGCCACACTCAAATCCAAAATCCAAAATCATTTCACGCATTCGCCTCGCGGACTTTCTCGCGAATCCGCGCCATGATCCTGCTCCGCGACATGTAGATGCTGCCCGGACTGACTCCCAGCTTGCGCGATACGTCTTCTACGCTGCGGCCCTCAATCAGGGTTTCCCAGAAGGCTGTCCATGACGTGGGACGAAACTCGTCGCGGACCTCTTCGGCCGCCCACAGGATCAGCTCGAAGTCGTACTCCTGCACCTGCGCCTGATCTGGCTCGACGGCCACGTCGCGAAGCAGATCGAGATGAGCACTCCCTCCCTCAGCGGCCGGCTCTCGACGTTCCTTCGTCATGTAGCGGATCACCACGTTGCGGGCGACGCGCGACAGCCAGCGGCGAAATGACGCCGGCTGCCCGTCGTCCTTCCACTGTTCGACCGACCGCGCGATGGCCGCGAGGATCTGCTGAGTGACATCCGGGACATGGCGTCCCGGAACTCCGCGCCGCGCCACCAGACTGTTCAGGAACGGCTCATAGGCGCGGACGAACTCCTCCCAGGCCCGCTCGTTACGCTGGCCCTGGAGTCGGACAATCAGGCTGGGGCGGGTTTCGGGATACCGCATGGGCCGCTCTGCACGTGATAGTCCACCCTCAGAGCAAAATCTCACGCGTGATTTAACGGAATCTGAGAAAGTCCTGCGCCATCGCGTAAGGTGCCGAAAGCGAGAGACTTGCCTCAGAGACGCACTCGGTCGTTGAAGAAGAATTGCAAATTGATCATTG
>JAEUIG010000640.1 GCA_016795125.1 Planctomycetaceae bacterium
CGGCACGCCGGAGGCGTTTCACCTGCTGGACAGCCTGGTCGACACCTACATCGCCGACTTCAAGTTCGGCAACGACAGTTGTGCGCAGCGGATCGCGAGCGTGGACAATTACGTGGCGATCGTCACCCGCAATCTGCAGACGGCCGCCCGGCAGGGCAGTCTCATCGTGCGGCACCTGCTGCTTCCCGGACATTTCGACTGTTGCTTTGTGCCGATCGTGCAACAACTGCGGCGCGCGCTGCCGGGCGTCAAGTTCAGCCTGCGGGACGGCTACCTGCCGAAGTGGCGCGCCGGGCAGTTTTCGGAACTGAGCCGGCGCCTTCCGGCCGGCGAGGGGAACCGCGCAGCGCAGTTCGCACGCGATCACGGAATCAAACTCCTTTGAGGACGACGTGCAGCCATTCATCGAAAGCGACGTAACGGAACTGGAGATCGCCCCCGACGGGCGGGTATTCATTTTCGGCGCCTCCAGACAAGTCATGTCGATCCTGGCGGAACTCGGCAGCCGCGACGCACAGCGTCGGACTGCAACGGCCGGGCGTAACGACGAAATTCAACTGGTGACCTGCGGCGGACAAGCGGACGTGAATCATGAGTGAACTCCCGGCGCCCACGCCAACGCCTGTCTCCACAGCGAACGTCGCGGCAGCCTCCATCCGGCTGTCGGCTCCGGTCAGCCCGGCCGTGCCAAACACGCCGGCCGCTGCACCGCGCCCCCCTGCGCCGGTGAAGAAACCGCAGCCGCCAGCCGCCGCACAGCGCAGTTCCACGGCTGAGGAACTGGAGATCCTGATCCGCGCCCGGTACTCGATCATCTACGTCGTCACCTGGGAGGAAGAGCGGGTCGAGCGCCTGCTGCAGCAGATTGCCGAGAAGCGGAACAAGAAGCTGTTCGTGTGGACAATCACGCAGGGGATCGTCAAACACGGCAGCGAGACGCAGCGCGGCAAGTCGGGCGGAAAAACGACCGATCCCATTCAGGCGCTGGACGCCGTGATCGACCAGGTCGATCCGTCGATCTTCCTGTTCAAGGATTTCCACCCGTTCACGGCCCCCGACCGGGGCAACATCGCCATCCTGCGGAGGTTGCGCGACGCGTCCCATCATTTGCGCGACACGTACAAGACCATCGTCATCTGCGGGCCGATGCTGCAGATCGCCCCCGAACTGCAGAAGGACGTCACCGTCCTGGACTTCGCACTTCCCGGCCCCGACGAGTTCAACGTCCTGCTGGACCGGATCATCGAAGACGTCAAAGAGAACAGCCAGATTTCAATCGACCTCGACGCACCCAGCCGGGAGAAGCTGCTGCACGCAGCCCGTGGCCTGACGCTCAAGGAGGCCGAAAACGTCTTCGCGAAAACTCTCGTCGTTGACGGCAGGCTGACGGCCGACGACGTGGATGTCGTCTACAGCGAGAAGCAGCAGGTCATCAAGAAAAGCGGCCTGCTGGAGTACTACGAGTCCGACGAACGCATGGCGCACGTCGCCGGGCTGGACAACCTCAAGGACTGGTTCAAGAAGCGGTCCGTCGCCTTCACCGAGCGCGCGTCGAAGTTCGGCCTGCCGCCCCCGCGCGGCGTGCTGCTGCTGGGGGTCCAGGGGTGCGGCAAGAGCCTCTGCGCCAAGGCCGTCTCCGGGATGTGGCGGCTGCCGCTGCTGCGATTCGACGTCGGCCGGATGTTCAGCAGCCTTGTCGGTTCGAGCGAAGAGAACATTCGCCGCGCCATTCAGACGGCGGAAAGTGTGGCGCCGGTGATCCTGTGGATCGACGAAATCGACAAGGCGCTGGCGGGCTCGGGCAGTTCCGCGGGCAGCGACGGGGGCACGTCCGCCCGCGTGTTCGGCACCATCCTGACGTGGCTGTCGGAGAAGTGCAGCCCGGTGTTCGTCATCGCCACCGCCAACGACATCAGCCATCTTCCGCCCGAACTGCTGCGGAAAGGGCGGCTCGACGAGATTTTTTTC
>JAEUIG010000660.1 GCA_016795125.1 Planctomycetaceae bacterium
GGCATGCCGTCGTCCAGCGCATGCTGGAACGGCACAGCGCGATCACATAGGACACGCAAGAAAAGTTGAACCACTAAGACACGAAGTACACAAAGAAAGAAAACGCTCGAGTTAGGAGGCGGCTTCTGCCAACCTCCCCTAAATCTGCGTCAATCCCCTTCAATCCGCGGCATCCGCGTTCCATTCTTCCTTCCACGAAAGCGGCATCACGGGTTCAGAAACTTCGCGATGCGGTCAATCCCGGCTTCGAGCACGTCGAGGCCTGTCGCGAACGACAGCCGCACGTAGCCCGGCGCGCCGAAGGCGTCGCCGGTCACCAGCGCAACGTTTGCGTCCTCCAGCAGGGCCGTGCAGAAGTCGCTCGAGTTGTCGACCTTCTTGCCGTTTGCGCCCAGCGGCTTGCCGAAGTAGCTGCTGACGTCGAAGAACGCGTAGAACGCGCCGGTCGGATCGGCGAACTGAATGTTCGGAATCTCCTTGAGCCGGCCGAGCACGTAGTTCCGCCGCTTGCGGAACTCGACGAGCATCTCCTGCACGCACTCCTGCGGCCCGTTGAGCGCCGCCACCGCCGCATACTGGCTCACGCTGCACGGATTGGACGTCTCCTGGCTCTGCAGGTTGTCCATCGCCTTGGTCACGTCGACCGGCGCGAGCGTCCAGCCGATCCGCCAGCCCGTCATGGCGTACGCCTTGCTCACCCCGCTGACGATGATCGTCAGGTCTTTCACGCCCGGCACCAGCGTCGCAAAGCAGCGGAACTCGGCCCCTTCGTAGATCAGCTTCTCGTAGATCTCGTCCGACAGCACGGGAATCTGCCGCTTCACTGCAACTTCGGCGAGACCAGTCAGTGTCGAGATGGGGTACGCGCTGCCGGTCGGGTTGCAGGGGTTATTGAGCATCAGCAGCCGGGTGCGCGGCGTGATGGCCGCTTCGAACTGCGCGGGCTGAAGCGTGAAGCCGCTTTCCAGAGAAGTCTCAACGAGCACGGGGGTCGCGCCGGTCAACTCGACGAGCGCGCTGTAACTGACCCAGTATGGCGTCGGGATGATGACCTCATCTCCCGGCCCGCACATCGCCGCGAGCACGTTATGGATCGAGTGCTTCGCGCCGTTGGAAATCATCACCTGATTGGGCTGGTACTCGACGCCATAGTCCCGCTGGTAGGCGGCGCAGACGGCTTTCTTGAGTTCGAGGATGCCGCCGGAGGCCGTGTAGTGCGTGTGGCCGGCGTCCATCGCCTTCTTGGCGGCGTCGCGGATGTGGGCCGGCGTGATGAAATCCGGCTCACCCAGCGTGAACTCATAAACCTTGACCCCTTTGGCCACAAGCTCCTTCGCCTTGGCGGCGGCGGCAATGGTGGCAGAGGGCTTGAGCGACTGAACAGCAGGAGAAAGACGCATGGAGTGAGGCCAGACCGCGGGAAGGAAGAAACTGCCGGCAGGACACGCGCGGGCGGCGCCGGTTCGCCGACGAGGGGATTCTTCAGCGTCCGCCGGGCAGCGTCAAGGGAGCCGATTGACTCGCAATTGACGATGCCGATGAGCGGCGGGGTTTAACCCCGCCTCTCGGCATGCACGCGGTGGTGGGCGGAGCCCACCCTACTGGCTGCTCGTCAGAATTCGCCCAATGAGCCGCGAATCGGGGAAGTGCGCCAGGGCGTAGGTGTTGCGTCCCTCGTCGATCCGCACGCTGGCCGGCTCTTCGCGGCCGATGACACCCGTGTGTCCCGCAGGCGTCAGCCCCAGGCGATGCTCGCCGACCGGCAGCTCGATCCTCAGCACCTGGATCTGGTCCGGCAGCAAACCCCAGCAGCGGGTGTCCGGCTTCTCCGTCGCTTCCCAAGCGACGCCTCCGAGAGTGAGGGCGATGTCGGCGACCGGATTGTGCTGCGCCGCGACGGCATCCTTGACGGCGTAGACGGCCCCTTTCTTGATGATCCGGCGGGCGACGGCTCGCCCGACGATGCTGGCGTAATCCGCTTCGTAGTGCGTCCGGGCGAGGTTGCCGATATCGACCAGCGTGGCGGTTTCCCCTTCGGTCGCTCCGTCGATCGTCACGTTGACATGCGCGACACGATTCGGACGGGGCACGAGAACCGGAACCCGGATGGGCGCCACCGTCGGCGGCAGCTCGTGCTTGCCGACGGCGCTAAGAATTCGATCGGCGATCAACAACGCCGCCTGTGTGGGGATTTCGAGGGCTTCCTCCTTCGTCGGTCCCCGGCCGGTCAGCGCGAACACGTACAGCGCGCCGTGGCCAGGACGCGTCGGCACTTCTAACTGCGCCCGTTGCAGATCAGCGTCGCCGTCGCGGAAGCCGGGCTGATACGAGACGACCATCGTCCGGGCGCGAACCGCGTCGTCCAGGTTGAACCTCGATTCCTCGGCCAGCGCCGCCCGCAGGTACGGGCCGAGCGCCACCTGCACGTCCGCCAGTTCGGGATGCTGCTCCAGCCCGCCGGACGCGTCGATCAGCTTCTGCTGCTTGTCCGAGATCTGCAGCGCGAACGCCTGCGCGTCGCCGCCGCCGTGCATCAGGTTGGCAAGGGCCAGGTACGACAGCAGCAGGACCTTCTCGTGATTCTCGCCGGCGTATGCGATCGCCGTATCGTCCGTGACCATCGACAGCGCGGATTCGGCCAATGCCTTCTGCTCGAGATGGTCGAAGCGGCCGCGGACCTCCTTGAGAATCCGTTCCGCTTCGGCCGGATTGCCGTCGGCCAGTTCGATGGCGGCCTGATCCAGCAGCAGGACGTCGCCGTCCTTCTTCGGCTTTTCGAGCAACCGCGCGACCTCGGCGCGTGCCCCGGACAGGTTGCCGAGATAGAAATCGTCCCGGACCTGATGCAGCCGGTGAACGTGCGAGGTGCAGCCCGCGGCCACAAGCAGCAGTGGGACGCAGATCAACGCAGATCGCAATCGATTCAAGCAGATCATCCTGCACACGGCCGCGCGGATGGAGACTTCGACGGACGCTTGCGGTTTCGCGTCACGACTTCAGCCGGGCCAGCGGGCCGCGGCGATAGCCTTTGCGAATTTCCGCCGACTCCTTCTCCGTGTTTCCGCTGTAGATGTCGATCAGCTCCAGCGTGAGCAGATAGTCGCGCTGGTAGTCCTTGTTGCTCTGGGTCGTGCCGGAGGTGATCGTCGCGTACAGCAGGTAGTCGAACGGCTGGTCGAACCGCTCCATGGATGCGGCGAACATCCGCTGGTTATTGGCGATGAACAGCTGGTCCGCGCGGAGTCCGCATTGCTGGAGCCCGGCATCGACGTAGCGGCGATTGATCGGTTCGAACGCCTCCGACTCGTTGATCAGCGTGTCGATGTGCTGATAGATCTGCTCTTTGAAGTCGCCCAGGTCTTCGGCGCTCTTGTTCTCGATGCCGACGAAGCAGATTTTTTTGCGTGAATGCGGGACTTCGTTGCCGGTGAGCTGAATCTGACCGACCTGCCGCCCCAGCAGCTTGCCGACGGACTCCTGGATGAGCGGCTGCCAGGTTTCGGTGCCGGCGGCATGGGAGCCGACCATGTCCTCATCCTGGCTGGTGAGGACCTTGGCGTGCTGAACATTGCGGCAGCCGACCAGCAATGCGGCGAATGGCGCAGCATTCCGGAGAAGCTGGCGACGAGTAAGCATGGTCTTCATCCTTGAAGCCCAAACCGGCGGCCGCGCGCGATCCCTCGTCCTTGAGGCCGGAATCTCCGCCGTGCGCGTTAAAATATGCCGGGGACGGGAAGATTATCGGCGACCCGCCGGCAAAGATAGAGCGGGAGTGGCAAGTGCCCAGTCCCACTCATCGTTCACGAACTGAACCGGCAAATCCCGTCGCATTCCCGCGCGGCGGCAGTCGACAGGGCAAAAGCGGCGATCCTGTCAACTTCAATAGACACGTTAAACAGGAAAAGACGGCGAAGTGCCGCTGGGGCATGCCGCCGCCTCGACCTGTTCCTGAAAGCTGAATGCTGTCTGCTGCGTTACAGCGCGTCCTCGCCGATTTCGCCTGTCCGGATGCGGACGACCTGAGCCAGCGGAGTCACGAAAATCTTGCCGTCACCGACCTTTCCGGTGCGGGCCGCTCCGGCGATCGTCTCCACGATCGTGGCCGTCATGTCGTCCGGGACGGCGACTTCGATCTTTACTTTCGGCACAAAATCGACCGTGTATTCGGCACCGCGGTACATTTCCTTGTGGCCGCGCTGACGACCGAAGCCGCGCACCTCGCCGACCGTCATGCCCTTGACCCCGGCCTTGGTCAACGCGTCCTTGACCTCTTCCAGCTTGAAGTGACGGATGACTGCTTCGATCTTGGTCATGTGTCGGGGCCTTGAATTGATCGGATGATGGAAGAACAGGCGTCCTGGCTGGATGCTCGATGGCGGCCGCGTCAGGCAGGCTCCTGGTCCAGATTGTACTTTCGCAGTTTTTTATGCAAGGTATTGCGGTCAATTCCCAGCCGTGCGGCAGCCCGGGTCTTGACCCGCTCACAATCGTCGAACACCTGGGTAATCAGCTGCCGCTCGACTTCCAGGACGATCCTGTCGAACAGGTCGCCCGCCTCCGGCTCCGCCAGGCTCAATTGCCGTTCGAGCATTTCCTCGATCAGCACGCGAGTATCGCTTGACGCCTCCTGCTCCATCAACAGCGCCAGCACGCGCTGGGCCTGTGCGTCCGACAGCAGCGTTTCCAGCCTCAGCGGCTCGCGAACTGGAGATTCATCACCCTCCTCGTGCCGAGCGCCATTGGCGGGCTGACCGGCAGGCGAATGGACTGGCGGATCGGCATCAACCGATCCGCCAGCCACCGGGAACACGTAGGCGACAATCCGTTTCATCGATCGCGGTCGCTTGGGGCTTAAGGCACTTGCCGTCGGACTGGCCCTCGACAGCCGACGCTCAGTGAGAACCGACTGTCATCTTTTCCTTGGACGAAGACGACATCACCGGTCCGTCGCTGACCATCGCCGGCTTGGCGACCGAGCCAGTGACGCTGCTTCCCGAGTAGGTGTAGACGAAGTCCGGGTAGCAGACGTTGCCGTGCTCGCCGATGTCGAGCCCTTCCATTTCCTCTTCGGGCTTCACGCGGATGCCCATCGTGAACTTCAGGATGTACCAGAGCACCAGCGAGACCGGGAACACGAAGGCTCCGACCGCGACGATGCCCTTGAGCTGCGACATCGTCTGCTCGGCACGCGACAGGCCGGTCGCCAGCGCCGCAATGTCGGTGGCGATCTGGTTGTCGTAGAACAGGCCAAGAGCCAGCGTGCCCCAGATGCCGTTGCAGAGGTGGACTGCCAGAGCTCCGACCGGATCGTCGAGCTTCAGCTTGTCGAAGAACAGCACGGCGAACACGCCGATGACACCGCCAATGGCGCCGATGATGGCACAGCTGGTGATGGACACGAATGCGCACGGCGCGGTGACAGCCACCAGACCGGCGAGGCACCCGTTGAGGATCATGGACAGGTCCGGCTTGCCAAGGACAACCCAGGCAGTAACCAGAGCGGCGAGCGCACCTGTGCAGGCGCCGATGTTCGTCGCCACGATGACGTGGGCAATCGCCACGCCGTTGCCGGCCGACATCGTGGAACCCGGATTGAAGCCGAACCAGCCGAGCCACAGAATCAGCACGCCGAGAGCAGCAGACGTGAGGTTGTGACCCGGAATCGGGCTGACCTTGCCGTCCTTGAACTTGCCGAGCCGCGGGCCAAGCACGATCACGCCCGCCAGCGCCGCCCAGCCGCCAACCGAGTGCACGACTGTCGATCCAGCAAAGTCACGGAAGGTGCCGGCCCCCAGGAAACCTGCACCCCATATCCAGTGACCAGTCACCGGATACACAAATGCCACGAGCACGAAGCTGAAGACGATGAACGAACCGAACTTGATCCGCTCTGCCACCGCACCGGAAACGATCGTTGCTGCGGTCCCGGCGAATACAAGCTGAAAAAAGAACTTGGCCCACAGCGGAACTGGAGTCCAGTTAATCGAGCTGTAGACGCCCTCGTAAGTCGCCGTCGAGAACGGGTTCATCGACGCATACAGCTCGCCCAACGCCGGCGAATTGTCTGCTCCGCCGACCATGAACAGTCCACTGGTGCCGACGTATGGCGTTCCGTCGCCAAACATCAGGCCCCACCCAATGAACCAGAAGGACAGGGTTGCCACGGCGAACACGACGAAGTTCTTCGCCAGAATGTTCGTGCAGTTCTTGGC
>JAEUIG010000687.1 GCA_016795125.1 Planctomycetaceae bacterium
GACCGCCGCTGGAACCATTGTTCGATCCCCCGCCGCTCGATCCCCCGCTGTTGCCGTTGCCGCTATTGCCGCCTCCCTGTCGCCGGAAGCCGGGAGTTCCGCCGCTGCCGCCGCCGGAACCGGAGTTATTGCCGCCTCCGAATGAGCCTCCCGAGCCGTTGCCGCCACCTGATCCATTGCCGCTGGAACCGCCGCGACGCCGACTGCCGCCCGATCCACTGTTGTTGTTGGAACCGCCGGAGCCGCCGCCACTCTCGCCACCGACCACACCCGGCTGCACCTCCGGCGGAGTGAACGTCTCATTGCCGCCACCCGGGTTGCTGCCGCCATTGCCGTTGTTGCCGCCACTGCGGTTGCCGCTGCGATTACGTCCGCGGCCCGAGTTGTCGGCCGATCCGCCGGTACCGGAGTTCTCTCCGCCGTTTCCGATGATTGTCGGACCGTCTCCCTGCGATGGATCGTTCTGCGAACCACGACGACGCTGGGAATTGTTCCCACCACTGCCGCCGGTTACGGAACCATCCCCGTTGTTGCCGCCGGACTGATTCTGCCCGTCGCCGCGGCGGCGCGCGCGATTGCCTGATCCGCTGTCGCCCTGATCTCCCTCTACGGCCGCGACGCCGCCCGGGGGACCGTCGGGCGTTTTAACACGGCGCGACCGCCGGCTGGATTCGCCATCGCCGCCCGGATTGCCGCCGTCATTGACGACCGTCTGATCGCCGGCGCCTTCATTGCCGGGCAGCTGCAGCTTGCGTGTTCGACGCCCGCCGTTCTCGCCATTGCCGCCGCCGCCCTGATCGCCACCGTTGCCAACGATGGCGGGATCAGCCGCAACGCCGGGTTGCCCGGCAGTGTCGCCGTCATTTCCGTTGCCGCGCCGACCGTCGCCCCGGCGGCGTTCCCCCTCCTGCCCCGACCCTTCGACTTCGTGGCGCAGCGACGCCAGCTGGGTCGTTTCCCGGGCAACGCGGGTATGGCGGTCGCGTTGCTTCTCATCGATCTTCACGAACTTCTGCTCGCGGTCGGCCGGATTCTGCGCGAAGTCTTCCAGCGACCGTCCCAGCTTCTGCTGGCGGGCGTTCTGCCGGTTCATTTTCTTCAGCTCGTCGAGATAGTTGTCCTGGTCGCGCGCCGTCCAGCGCGGCCGCTCATCGGCATGATCGCGATAGTGATCGTGCCAGTGATGCATCCGATCCGAGAAATCGATGTGGTGATGCCGGCGGTGGTAACCGGAATAGAACACGAGCAGGGGATCGTAATGGCAGTGCCGGCCATTCCAGCCACCGAATCCGCCGAACCCGGCGTTGCACGTATACCAGGGCTGCAGGCCCCAATTGTTGTAGTACGCTCCGCCGTAATAGTCGCCGAAGTAGTAGTGGCAGTAGTTCGGCCGCACGAACCAGTGCATGGTCAGCGGGCCGACGTCGAGCACGACCGACGGGCAGTACGGGCGCCGGTGGTAGTGCCACCAGTGAGCGTGAGAGAAGTACACGGGCGCAAACGCGACGGCGCGAACCGGCAGCCGGTAGTCGTAGTAGCCGTGACAGAAGACGAAGCCATAGGGAGTCCAGATGTAGCGATCCGGCACCCAGACCCAGTCGTCATAGCCGGGCGCCCAGTATCCCGGACGCCAGCGATAGTTATCGTCGACGTAGTTCCACGTTCCGGGCACCCAGAACTGATCGTCCGACGGTGCGGCGACGTTCGGCCCCTGATCCAGCGACTCTGGCGGCTGAGGCAGGTAGTTCAGCTCGGTGGAATCCGTGCCGGTCCAGAAACCCGAGACCCACTGGAAACCGTTCGGTGACTGGTTCCAGTAGCCGGGCACCCAGCGCTGGCCCGGAGGGATGTCGCGCCACAGGCCGCTGATCCAGATGAAGTCCTGGCGGTCGTCGTCCCAGCCCCAGTATCCAGGGACCCACTGGATGTTGTTGCCTTCCGGCATGGTCTCCGGCGGAACTTCATCAATCGGTTCCGGCGGCGCCTTGGGGATCACGAGTCCCTCGACCGGATCGGCGTTGTACTGCTCGGCGAAGGCCTCATGGATCGGCCCGCGCGTGAGGACATCGTGCTCATCATTCCCTTCCGGCGGTTGGCCGGAGGGTCCGGGGAGCACGGCCGGACCGCCGCCCGCAGCATCCGGAGCTGGGGGCGGAAGAATCGGATCCCCCTGGCTCTCGGCAATTTTTCCAACAGACCCACAGCAGAGAATGACGGCGAACGTTACCGCGCACCGCGTGCGAACAGCGGTCAACATGACTGGCTTCCTGTCAGGCTTCCGATCCGCGGTCAGTCGGCATTGGCCGGCGCTGGCCCAGCGGAACATGGAGACAAACGTGAGGTGATCTGTGGCGAATCGCCACCCGGAAACCTAAAGCAATCACCGTGCCATGCGAGGATTATCTGCAAATCCCGCCGGAGAGAGAAGAGGGAGTTTCGCGGACGTTGTCGAAACGAGGACGATGTGTCGTCAGCATGATGGCGGGAATGGTTGAGGAGCCAGGGTCTAGGGTTGAGGGACTTTGGCCGCCTGTCTTGGACCACTCGTTCGCATCCATCGACCACCACAGTTTGCGTATCGTCGTTGCGACTCGTACACTACAGCGACCGCAGCGGGCGGCGCGCTGTTCGTGCGCTTCGACCCGCGGAATTGCACTTCCCCACGTCTTCCGGGTTGGAATTGCCATGGCTCCTCGCGATTGGCTGCAGCAGTTCGTACAGGACGGCACCATCAGCCGCGATCAGTTGATGGAAGCGCACGACATGGCCGGGAGCCTGGGCATTGCTCCCGAAGATGCGCTGATCAAGCTGGAATACATCGACGCCGGGCGCATCAACGAGGCGAAGGCCCGCGCGTTCGGCTTCAAGCCGGTCAACCTCGACGGCATGGAAATCCCGCACTCGGTCATCGAACTGGTGCCGGAGTCGGTCGCCCGGGAAAACCTCGTCATTCCCGTCAGTTTCGAGAACGAGCGGCTCGCCGTCGCCGTCATCGACCCGCTGAACTACGAGGTCGTGGAAAAGCTGCGGTTCATCCTGGACCGCGACGTCGAAATGCTGATGGGCCAGAAGGACCAGATTCTCTCGGCCATCAACCGGCACTACGGGCAAAGCCAGACGGAATCGGTCGACTCCATGCTGCTGGAGTTCACCGAAACCGCCATCGACTTTACAGAGGCCGAACTGAGCCGCGCCGAAACGGAAGCGGCCGATGATGAAAACTCTCCCGTCATCCGACTGGTCAACCTGATCATCCAGGAAGCCGTCAACATGCGGGCGAGCGACATTCACGTGGAACCGTTCGACGACCGCGTCCGCATCCGCTACCGGATCGACGGGGTGCTGATTGAACGCGACAGTCCGCCCAAGCGTCTGCTGCCGGCCCTGGTGTCGCGACTCAAGGTCATGGGACGGATCGACATCACGGAGAAACGTCGGCCGCAGGACGGTCGGATCAAGACGCGGGTGGCGGGCCGGGAGTTCGACCTCCGCGTCAGCATTCTGCCGACGCAGCACGGCCAGGCGATCGTCATGCGAATCCTGGACCGCGACAACATCAAAGTCGGCATCCGGAACCTGGGCTTCAGTGAAGACAACTACCGCAAGTTCCAGAACATCATCCGCCGGCCGAACGGCATCTTCCTGGTGACCGGTCCGACCGGCAGCGGGAAGACGACCACCCTCTACAGCGCCCTCGGGGAGCTGAATCGTCCGGACCGTAAGATCATCACAGCGGAAGACCCGGTGGAGTACTACCTGCCGGGGATCAACCAGGTGGAAGTGCGATCACCGATCGGCCTGACATTCGCGCGGATCATCCGGGCGATGCTGCGACAGGCTCCCAACGTCATTCTGGTGGGGGAAGTCCGCGATGCGGAGACCGCCGAGATGGCAATTCAGGCATCTTTGACTGGACACTTGGTTTTCAGTACGCTGCATACGAACGATGCGCCCGGATCCATTACACGCCTGATCGACATGGGCGTGCAGCCGTTTCTGGTCGCATCCAGCGTTATGGCGATCATGGCGCAACGTCTGGTGCGGGTCGTCTGCTCGAAATGTGGGGAGCCATACGAGCCGCCGCCGGACGAAGTTCAACAGTTTGAAATCACGGAAGACCGGCTGTCGGCAGCGCGCTTTATGCGCGGCAAGGGGTGCAATCACTGCCAGCACACGGGGTTCCGGGGACGCAAGGCCGTGTTCGAACTCATGGTCATGAATTCGGTGCTGCGAGAAATGACGTTCCGCAGCGAACCGACGCAGAATCTTCGTCGGCAGGCGCGGCTGTTCGGCATGAAGACTTTGGTGGAAGACGCTGTAGACAAAGCACTTGCAGGAATCACCACGCTTCCGGAGGCGTATTCGCTGAAGGCAGGATCGGAATAGGTTCGTTGAAGCGGAGTCGCCGGCTGTTCGGCTCCTCGACGAACATCGGCCGCCGCCATGGGGTAGGAGGGATCGAGTCCGACGGAAAGAATTGAAGCCGGCAGTGCCGTAGGAGCTGGAGTCATCGAGGCTGATCGGAAGTCTCCATCCGGTTGGTATCGTTTCTCAGTAGACGAGTGGCTGGCGTTCGTAAGGGGGAGACAGGGGCAGCCGGACCGCGAGCGGGAGGGAAGCGCGGCAGGTTGGCGGCGAGCCAAGTGGGTCAGGTTGACGGCGAAAACCGGCCGATGCCGTGATGGCTCGCGTCGGCCTGCAATAATGGTCTCGGCAATCATCTCAAATTCGTTGGCGTATTCCTTTCGGGTTGGCAACAACCTCAGCAACTCCAAAACCTCGGTGGACGATCTCTCGTCCCATCGGTCAGCAGAAGTCGTCGCTTGCAGCACCAGGACGATCGGCGGTCAGCCGCCGGCGTGCCGGAAGTTCAGCCGCAGGCAGGATGTCGGTCAAGAGACGCTTGCGAAAGCTGGCGTCACACTGGCAGTATGTTGAACAACGCGACGGCAGGTGCGAATGATTTCGATCACCAGTCGCCGCAGTCGTGCGGTGACGTCGGATCGAATTGACCTCCGTCCCGTTGCGGAATTGACAACGACCAATCGTCGAAATCTGCGATCTGCCTGACAGCGACGCGGGATCGGCGAGCGGGGAGTTCCGCGTGGGGCGCGCAGTGAGGCAAGAACAGGTTTATGGCCTTTCTTCAGATTGACAAGCTGCTGGAGACGGTGGTTCGCGAGAAGGCGAGCGACCTGCACATTACGACGGGACAACCTCCCGTCGTCCGTCTCGGCGGCCGCCTGATCCGGCTGGAGACCAAGTCGCTCGAAGCGGACGACACGGTCTCGCTGATGAAGAGCATCACCCCGGAGCGCAATCAGCAGGAGCTGCAGGAAAAGGGGGGCACGGACTTCGGGATGGCGTTCGGCGAAAAGGCGCGGTTCCGCGTGGCCGTGTTCAAGCAGCGCGGCCAGATCGGCATGGTGCTGCGGCGCATTCCCAACGAGTTCCTGACATTCGAGCAGCTGGGACTGCCGAACATCATTTCCGAACTGATTACGCGTCCGCGCGGGTTGTTTCTGGTGACTGGTCCGACGGGCAGCGGCAAGACGACGTCGCTCGCCAGCATGATCAACTTCATCAATGATCATCACGACCATCACATCATCACGATGGAAGACCCCATCGAGTATTACCACAAGCACAAGAAGTCGACGATCAACCAGCGCGAGATCGGCGTGGACGTGCCGACGTTCCCCGAGGCGCTGCGGCGGGCGTTGCGAATGGACCCGGACGTGATCCTGGTCGGCGAAATGCGCGACCTCGAGACGATTTCGTCGGCCATCACGGCGGCGGAAACGGGCCACCTGGTGTTCGGCACGCTGCACACCACCGGCGCGCAGGGCACGGTCGACCGCATCATCGACGTGTTTCCGACGAGCCAGCAGGAACAGATCCGCACGCAGCTGTCGGTGTCGATCATCGGCGTGCTCAGCCAGGCGCTCCTGCCGCGCAAGCCCAAGGGACTCGTGGCGGCGTACGAGCTGCTGGTGGTGACGCCGGCCATCGCGAACCTGGTCCGCGAAGCCAAGACGTACCGCATCAACTCGTCGATCCAGACTGGACGCAAGTACGGGATGCAGCTGCTGGACGACGCGCTGTTCGACCTGTGGCGCAAAGGGCTGTGCGAGGAGCGCGATGTCGTCGTTCGTTCGAACCAGCCCGGCGAACTGAAGGCCCGCATTGCCAATGCCAAGAA
>JAEUIG010000690.1 GCA_016795125.1 Planctomycetaceae bacterium
GAACACGTCCGGGCGCAGGATGATCTCGGTCATCTGCTCGGACTCAAAGATGCCGTCGAGATCCACCTGCACCTGGAACGGACCGGGCGCGACGGTGTGCGTCTCCGGCGGCTTCTCCTCATCGCCGACCGCCAGCGAGGCCACGACGAGCCACATCGACAGAGCCACGATCGCTCGCCGCAAGTACTCAATGTTCATCCGAAGCCACCTTTGCAGAAAAAAGAGAACCGCTGATAAGCGCTAATGAACGCTAATAACGGAAGAAGAGAGTTGATGCTCCTCATTAGCGTTCATTAGCGCTTATCAGCGGTTTAACTTCTTTGCTGAACGGCCCTACGTGCGGGTGAAGTCGAACATTGGCGTCGACAGGTAGCGTTCGCCGGAGTCCGGCAGGATCACCACGATGGTCTTGCCGGCGCTTTCGGGGCGGGCCGCGACCTTGAGCGCCGCCGCCATTGCGGCGCCGCAGCTGATGCCGCAAATGATGCCTTCTTCCCTGGCGATCCGCGGTGCAAGTTCAATTGATTCTTCGTCGGTGACCTGCACGACCTCGTCCACCAGCGACATGTCGAGGACGTCCGGCTTGAAGCCGGCGCCGATCCCCTGGATCTTGTGCTTGCCGGGCTTGCCGCCGGACAGGACCGGGCTGTTGACCGGCTCAACGGCCACCGACAGCAGTTTGTGCTTCTTTTCGTTCTTGATGAACCGGGACACGCCGGTGATCGTGCCGCCGGTGCCCACGCCGGAAATCAGAATGTCGATTTTTCCGCCGGTGTCTTCCCAGATTTCCGGACCCGTCGTCTTGAAGTGGATTTCGGGATTGGCCGGGTTCTTGAACTGCTGCGGCATGAAGTAGGACGGATCGGCCGACAGTTCCTCCGCCTTGGCGATCGCGCCCCGCATGCCGTCCGCTCCCGGCGTCAGGATCAGGTTCGCGCCGAATGCCTTGAGCATCTGGCGGCGTTCGACCGTCATCGTCTCCGGCATTGTGAGCGTGAGCGGATAACCCCGCGCCGCACAGACGTACGCGAGGGCGATGCCGGTATTGCCGCTGGTCGGTTCGACGACGTGCATGCCGGGCTTGAGAACGCCGCGTTTTTCAGCGTCCCAGATCATCGCCGCGCCGATCCGGCACTTGACGCTGTACGCAGGGTTGCGGCCTTCGATCTTGGCGAGGACCGTGGCGTCCAGACCCTTGGTGAGGCGGTTGATCTTCACCAGCGGCGTACGGCCGATGGACTCGGAATTGTCCTTGTAAACTGGCATTGTTGGTTTCCCTGCGAACTGGAGGCGTTCAGAACCGTCGTGATCAACAACAGCAGCGGGGGCTCTGGCAGGTCCAGTGGCGCCCGGGTGAGTGGCCGCCGCGCATTATGGAGATACGCGGGGAAGTGAGCAATCGACGGGCGTAGCCGTAAGGTGTCCCGAGTGAAAACTGAAGCGAGTCGAGGAATAATCGGCCTTAAGGAGGCGAGACGATGTAGCCGTGGCCGTCAGCCCACGGAAGCAAGAGGAGAACAATCCAAGCCCCGGAGGGGCGACACCTGAGGCGATGTGTCGCCCCTTCGGGGCTTGTGCGATTCCCTCACCGCAATCCGATGGCTTACGCCACCGGCGACTACGTGTCGGTCCTTTGGACCTCTTGTTCGTGGAAACTTCTCACGTCCCCAGCAGCAGCGCGTCGCTGCGGAACACGGGGCCTTCGATGCAGGTGCGGCGGTAGTCCCAGCCGGGCGGTTCATTGGTGACGACCCTGGTCACGCAGCTGAAGCACGCGCCGAAGCCGCACGCCATCGGCGATTCCAGCGACAGCCAGCAGGCGACGCCGTACTCGCGGCAGATGCGCGCGACGGCGGCCATCATCGGTTCCGGTCCGCAGCAGTAGACTGCCGCCGGCGGGCGTGCCGACAGTTCTTCGCGGAGCAGGTCCGTCACGAATCCGTGATGCCCTTCGCTGCCGTCGTCGGTCGCGATGCGTGTGCGAAAGCCGGGGATGCCGTCGAAGTCCGACAGGTCGGCGCGGTGCGGACGGCTGCGAACGCCGTACAGCAGTGTGACGCCGCCGCCGGGAGGGCGAGGCTCCTGCCGAGCCGCAGTTCGCGGAGGGTCTCCGTAAACCGCGACACCCGCCGCTTCGCGCGCCACGGCCAGGAAGGGCGTATAGCCGATGCCGCCGCCGACGCACAGCAGCGGGCCGACCGGGGAGATCGGGAACCCGTTGCCGAGGGGGCCCCACAGTTCGACCGGCTCGCCTCCCTGCCAGTCGCGCATCTGACCGGTCAGCTTGCCGACAACGTGATAGCCGAAATCAAATCCGGCAACATTCCCGGCGGCGTCGCGATAGACATCATACAAGGCAAACGGCCGTCCGAGCAACGGATCGGTCGAGCCGCCCGGCTTGAGCATGAAGAACTGGCCGGGCACGATCCGCTGCGCGATCTCCGGGCAGGCGATTCGCTGTCGATACGTGTCGTGTGCCAGTTCGACCTGTTCGACCACGACGCCGGTCGTCTGCACGGCGTTCGCATGCGGCAGATTCGTGCCCGGGCTTGCGATCGCTGGTGGCGTCATTCGACCTGACTGTTCAGAGGGAAAGCTTTGAACCACGAAGGCACCAAGGACACAAAGAGACTTTCGATCCAGCGTCGTTGGGCGCTGACCCCACTCAATGAATGCAACAATCAGCTACTTTGTGTGCTTGGTGTCTTTGTGGTTTCGGAATAATTTCGCAAACCCATAGATCAGCCGTTCATGGGAACCGTACTGCGGTATTCGTTGGCGTGCACCTCGCAGAAGTATAATGGAGTTGCGACTCCATTTTTGACTTCAGCGACGTGGAGATCGGGTGCTGCATTGCATCCGTCTCGAATGCAGGTCAGAAGCTGAAGCAAGAAGCGACATGCGGGACATGCCTTCACGTCGGGGGTAATTGCGGCATTGCATCGCGGGCATCGCATTTCTTCCGCCCCTTCCTCCGGCCAGTCATGGCGACGGGTGGCACGCCCTGGGGAATTCGCAACTACATCACGATTCGGCGACGGGGGCGCGGCGGCTTCTTTGTGTTGTCAGTCGTCTCGCGACTTGCGCCGCGGCGCATGCGGCCGGTCGGATTGCGTTTGAAGGGAGCAGCGCCGCCGGCGAGTCCCAGCAGCGCGGCCAGCTCGTCCCGCCGCAGTTCGCGATGCTGCCCGCGCGGCAGGCTCCCCAGCTTGATCGCGCCGAAGGCGATCCGCTTCAGCTTCATCACCTTGTGGCCGACGCGCGCCAGGAGTCGCCGCAGCTCGCGGTTATGACCTTCCGACAGGACGACTTCGAGCAGGGAGCTCTTGCCCTGGACCTTGACGATGTACGCCTCCCGGACGCGGAACTTTCCTTCGGCAAAGTGCAGGCCGCGCTTGAGCTGTCCCAGCGTCTCGCCGGTCGGAATGCCCGCGACGAGCATCTGGTACGTCCGCAGCACCTGGAATTTCGGATGCGCCAGTTTCTGTGCGAGGTCTCCGTCGTTGGTGACGATCAGCAGTCCTTCGCTGTCTTCATCGAGTCGCCCGACGGTGAACAGCCGCGGGCTGTTCTCCGGGAACAGGTCGATCACGCGCGTCCGCCCCTCCGGATCGCGGTTGGTCGAAAGCACGCCGGTCGGCTTGTTGAGCAGGTAGTATTTCTTCCGCTCCATCCGCAGCGCTTCGCCGTCGAGTGCGACCGACTGCGATTGCGGATCGACCTTGGTGCCAAGTTCGGTGACGGTCTTGCCGTCGATCGACACGCGCCCCGCGAGGATGAACTCCTCGCACGCACGCCGCGAACCCAGCCCGCAGGATGCCAGGTAGCGCTGCAGCCGAACGAGACGCGGCTGAGGTTCAGAAACAGATTCGGTCATGGGAGCCACTACAGGAACGCAGATGACGCAGATTCCAGAGATTGTCGCAGATTCTCTGGCCAATCGCGAATC
>JAEUIG010000733.1 GCA_016795125.1 Planctomycetaceae bacterium
CGGTGGCAGACCTAGACCGCTCCTACGGAGAAATCACCGAGTGGGCGTGGTACTTCGGCGACGGCGAGTCATCGAGCGAGCAGCATCCGACGCACCGGTATGCGAAGCCGGGAGACTATGTGGTCACGCTGACCGTCACCGGTCCGAAAGGGACGTCGAAGTGGACGAAGGTCTGGGACGTGGCGCTGCCGTGACCTGGCGTTCCTCGACTTGGCCTGCGCAGTTCTGACCCTCGGAGTCACATGGCATGCCACGCAAACAGAACTCACCACCCAAACCGATCGACTCCGCCGCCGCGATTCCGCGAAAGGGAGTCGCAACGTTTGTCGCACTTGTCGATCCATCAGGCGGGGGCGGCGGGTCGTCACACCGCCGAACGACGAAGTGGGACTTCAGCGCCAGGCTGTGTGCCTGGCGCTGCAACGGCGGCCCGTTGGTTCTCGAGAACTTGCTCGTCACCGACAGTGCAATCACCGATCGCACATTGTCGCAGCGGATGAAGCAGTATCCGACATGGGCGATTGTCCGCTTCAAGGCGCGACACGAACCAGGCGGCGGAATCTGGCGAGACCCGCACGTTGAAATCGAGGAGTTTCTCGGGACTGCGGACGACAGTGAGCTGGACGCCATCAGGCAGGAGCTCCAACAACCGGTCACGATTAAGGATCGATTGTTCGGAGACGTGACGCTGGAGCGGGGACCGATGTGGTTTCGCTCGGAGAAGTTCATCTCTACGGAAGGCCTGGGTGTCACCTTCAATGCGGAAACCGTCGATGAGGCACGGGGACTGATCGACACCGCGAAACCGTTCTGGCGCGACAGGCGCCGGTGGTTCAAGCAGTTCCAAGAGATCGTCGTCGAAGAATGGTTTCCCGACCGTGCCGGGATGTACTTCCGTGACCACGGCGTTGAGCTGACGAAACGCGAGTTCCTCAACATGCTGGGCCCGCCCTGCGCAGTGACATTCTGGGAAGCGGACGGCGACCTGGGCTTCGAGATCGCAGGCGGGAACGACTACCTGTTCGGCGAACACGGAGTTGAGGTGCAAGGCACGCTGTCAGGCGGGCTGGAACGATCAACGTACTGACACTCACGCTACAAGTCGCCCATTTCCGCCGGCGGCTTCTTGAGCGCGACGTTAAACGACTGCCAGTTCTTCCAGTACGCGGGGAGCTCGTCGCCGTAGACGGTGCACGCCAGGTCGTACGCGGTGCCCATCGCCATGCCGTCGAATTCCCCCTCCGGTCGTTCGGCCTCACGGGCGAGTTCGGCCATGGCGGCCTTCAAAGCCGGCGCGGCGGTCTTCGGATTGTACCGATGCAGCCCCGCATCGGACTCATACATCCCGGACATGTCCATGGGTCACTCTCCTGGCGAAGAATAGAACGCGGATGAACGCAGATTAAGCGGATTGACGCAGATAAGACAGAGGTTGACGCTTTCTGACGGACTGACCTTTGTCCTGCCTCCATGCAATTATCTTGCAGGACGTTCATCGGGAACACGGCTGATCTGCGGAAATCCGTCAAATCTGCGTTCATCCGCGTTCTATTCTTCCCGCGCGCGATCTCGCTGGATCACGCCGAAGTCGAGCAGGGCCTGCACGAAGTTGTGCGCGATCGGGCCGGCGACGTGGCCGCCGGAGCCACCGTGCTCGAGCACGACCACGAATGCGACTCGCGGTTCGTCGGCCGGGACGTATCCGGCAAACCAGGCATGATCCGGCTTGCCGCCTCCAGTCTCCGCCGTGCCGGTCTTCCCGGCGATCGACACCTCGCTGTGCCGGACACGCTTGCCGGTGCCGTGATCGTCCTCCACGACCAGCCGCAGCCCCGCACGCACTCGCTGCAGCGTGCCGGGTGACAGCCCGGGAATCGCCCGCCGCGTACTGCGCGTCTCTGTCCCCCCATAGGACGTGAGCTGGATGTCGCTGCCGGATCGGTCCGCCGGTCCGACGGAGGGGCGGACGAACGTCGGCGTCACGAGATAGCCGTCGTTGGCGACTGCCGCCATCATCTGCGCAACCTGCAGCGGCGTGACTGCCAGCGCTGCCTGCCCGATCGCGTACTGCAGCGTGGTGCCAGGGTACCATACCGCATCGGGCGAACGGGGATCGGGCAACAGGCCGGCGCGCTCACCGGGAATGTCCACGCCGGTGGGCATGCCCAGCCCGAATCGCGCCGCCCAGTCGTGAATTGACTGCGGGCCGATCTTGCGGGCCGCGTCGAAAAAGTACACGTTGCACGATCGGCACAGCGCATCATCCAGCGTGACGTCGCCGTGGCCCGCGCCGTAGTGGCGATAGATCAGACAGCGGTTCCGATCGGGCTCGTCCAGATAGCCCTGGCAGTGGAACGAGGCGTCGGGGTCGATCAGTCCGCTCTCGATGACGGCGACGGCAGTCAGGGTTTTGAAGACCGAGCCGGGGGGAATCGTCATCTGGGTGATACGCGGAAAAAACGGCTGCCGCGGATCGGCGACAGCGGCGTTCCACGCGGCCGCATCGTGGTCGACGATCAGGTTGGCGTCGAAACGTGGTGCGGCGGCGGCGGCGAGGATCCGTCCGCTGCGCACGTCGATCGCCACGATGCAGCCCCCCTGCGGCGGCGCGACGGGCGGCGGCGCGTCGAGCTGTTCGGATTCTGCATCGTCGCCCACCGGTTGCTTTGGAGGCGGATTGAGCACATTGTCGAGCAGCGATTCGGCGCGGTTCTGAAGACGGCTGTCAAACGACAGTACAACGTCGGCGCCGTCAACCGGCGGCCGGACAATCTCGGTCCGCAGCAACTGTCCGCGACGGTCGCGGACGATCCGTTTCAACCCCTTCTGCCCGCGAAGCTGCTGCGAGTGCGTGCGCTCAATGCCGCTCCGGCCGATGCGGTCGCCGGTCGTGGGCGCATCCGGGGTCTGTTCCGTTCCGCTCGCAAGGTCGGCCAGTTCGTCGCTGGTGATGACGGTCCGGGCGCCGACGATATGGGAGGCGAGTCGCCCGGCCGGATAGACGCGACGCGACATGCGCCGGACTTCGACCCCCGGAAATCGGGCGGGAGCGGATTCGATCGCCGCCACGGCCGACAGCGGCACGTCTTCGACCACCACGTGCGCCGCCAACTGTTCCTGGATGACGAGCGGATCGCGCCGGGCCCGGACCGGTTCCGTCGTGAGAGCGGTCTTGACGGCCGACCATGCGCGATCACTCCAATTCGTACCGGGCGGCGTCACAGGCCCGGCCCTGGCCACGGCGTCGCGCTCCGCCTGGCGTTGGAAGACATGCGCATAGATACGTTCGATGCGCCCCTGGACGCGATGGAGGCTGGATTGCAATTCGTCGGACGAGCAACCCGCTGCAGCGGCGAGGTCCGCATGCAATTGCGCTCGCTGCTGGACGACGGAATCGCGGGCGCGCTTCAGCAGTTCTGCATCGCGTCGCTGCGCGGGCTTAAGAAGTTGTCGCGCCTGGGTCTCCAGCCAGTCGCGATTCGGCGGCTCTTCGAGCCAGCGGTAGTGAAGTGCGATATCGAAGCGGGGATGATCGTACGCCAGCACCTGGCCGTCGGCCGTCACGATGCGGCCGTCGCGGGCCGGCATCGATTCGAGCGTTTCTTCGGTCCGGTCCCAGGTGGAGACGTACCGGTCCGCGATCACTCCCTGAACGTAATACAGCCGGGCGATGATCAGCGCGACCGGGATCAGGAACAACGCG
>JAEUIG010000755.1 GCA_016795125.1 Planctomycetaceae bacterium
ATCGAATACACCATCGGCTTGTAGCCGAAGATCGGCTTGCGGCTCATGCAGGCCAGCATGTCGGACACCATTCCCATCGCCGGCAGCAGCATGATGTACACCGCCGGGTGCGAATAGAACCAGAACAGGTGCTGCCACAAAAGCGGCTGCCCGCCGCCGACGTACGGCGCGGAGTTGTTCACAATCAGCCCCGACGGGACGAAGAACGTCGTGTGGATGCCTTCAAACATTCCCCCGGCCCGCATGCGGTCAAAGAACTGCATGAAGCCCGCGGCCGTGAGCACCGGCAACGCGAACGCCTGCAGGATCGCAGTGATGAACATCGCCCAGATCGTCAGCGGCATGCGGAACAGCGTCATGCCGGGCGCCCGCATGTTGATGATGGTCGTCATGTAGTTGATCGACCCCATCATCGAGGAAAAGCCGACGAATGTGACCGCCAGCAGCCAGATCGTCTGTGCGGTTCCCGATCCGGGCGCCGCTTCAATCACCGCCGACAGCACGGGGTAACTCGTCCAGCCTGCGGCCGGACCACCCCCGAACAGGAAGCTCAGGCCGAAGAGAAAGATCGCCGGCCACATGAACCAGTAGCTCAGCATGTTCAGCACGGGGAACGCCATGTCGTCCGCGCCGATCATCAGCGGGATCAGGAAGTTTCCGAACGCGCCTGCCAGCACCGGGATGATCACCAGGAAGATCATCACTGTCGCGTGCATGGTGAACAGCATCGTGTAGAAGTCGGGCGAGATCTGCCCCCCTTCCGCCGCGAACAGCTGGCCGAAAATGGGCATGGCTTCCCACCGGAACGCCAGCTGCCACCGCACGCCGAGCGCCAGCGCCCCGCCGACGAACAGCATCAGCATCGTCGTGATCAGGAACTGGATGCCGATCATCTTGTGATCGGTCGAGAACACGTACTTCTTGATGAAGCTCGGCTCGTGATGATGTACATGCGCATCATGGCCGTGGCCATGCATCGCGTCGGCGGTGGGAGTGATCGTGCTCATGGGAGCGTTCGTCGCTTGTCGTAAGTCGTTACTCGAAAGGATGCTTCATTGGTCATTTGTCATTGGTCATCGAAGAACACGCAGACTGTCGCAACCTCTTCAATGACAAATGACCAATGACTATTGACCAATGACAAATAGACTACTCCGCGCCCGCTTCCTCAGCCGCCGGCGCCACTCCGTCGAAGTTCTGCTGTGCGTGCAGCTCTCGCAGCCATTCCAGAAAATCTTCCGACGGCTCGGCCACGAAACGCGCCTTCATCTTGTAGTGCCCCCAGCCGCACAACTCGGCGCACAACAGGTTGTACGTCGCGCTCTCGCTGGCCTCGAACCACACGGGAATCACCAGGCCCGGCACCGCGTCCTGCTTCACTCGCAGCTCCGGCAGGAAGAAGGAATGCTGCACATCCTGCGAACGCAGATGGATCATCACCGGCGCGCCGGACGGCAGGTGCAGGTCGTTGACCGCGTACAGGTCGGTCGGCTGCGGCGTTGACATCAGCGGCAGCAGCTTGCCGTCCTGGTCGAAGCCGGCATACCGGATCCGCCATTCGAACTGGCGGGCCGTTACCTCGGCGAGCGCGTCCGTCGCACCCGCCTTGCCGGCCACGTCGACTCCCACCTTGTTCAGCGCCGCGTTCAGCTGCGCCTGCGGGAAGTAGGGCTTCATCCGGAACTCGCGCCACACGTCGAACTGGTACAACGCGATGTACAGCAGGATGGCCGCCGGCACGATCGACCAGATCACTTCCAGGTTGTGGCTGCCGTGCGAAAACCAGGCCCGCGTCGTGTTGCCCGGATCGGTCCGCTGCGCGCCGGTCCACAGCACGTAGCCCAGGCCGATCTGGGTGAAGATGAACGTGACCGTGGTCACGATCAGGATCATGTAAAACAGGTCGTCGATCCGCTGGCCCAGCGGCGACATCGCGTCCGTCGGAAACCACCAGCCGCGGTCGGGCGCGATCCAGCAGACGTAGATGGCCAGGAGCGGCCAGAGCATGAAGAACAGGCACCAGAAACGTTTCATGGCAGGAACAAGGGCTTCGGGATTCAGGATTTGGGATTCAGAGAGGCGACAACAACTACGGTGCGGCAGTGTGGGCGTCTGGTTCAGAAGCGACGCCCGTCTGCGCCAACTCTGAATCCTGAATCCCGACCCCTGAATCCTCCCCGGCCACAAACGGGCCCTCGCCCGGTTTGCGCTGTTCGAATGGGATGCTCATGACGTAGTTCACGAGGTCCCAGATCTGTTCGTTGGACAACGACGTGCCGAAGCCCGTCATGGGCGTTCCCTTGATGCCGGCGTAAATCCGGCGGTAGATGTCGATCGGCCGCCGGCCGCCGCGATAGATGCCGGTCGTCAGATCGCGCGGACGGATCGGGTGGCTCCAGTCGTCGAACAGGCCCGGCACGTCGCGATCTTTTCCGTTCGCATCCTTCTGCACCGCGAGCGTCTGCGGGCCGTCCCCTTTGCCGGCATCGCCGTGGCACGACGCGCACTTGGCGGTCTCGGACTTGAAGATCTCGCGGCCCCGGGCGATCGACTCCACGCTCGACGGAGTGCGGTTGGCGGCTGGAACGACGACTTCCTCGATCGACGCCGCCTCGGTCCACTTGCCGGCGATGTCCGTGGTCTCTTCGTCGAAATCGCTCGCAAACTGTTCGCTGAATGCTTCCGCGAAACCGGCCAGCGCCGCCTGGCGGTCTTCCTTCGCCGCTTCGTTGGAAAAGTCTCCGCTGAGCGCCTTGTAGCGCCGCAGTTCGGCCTCACCGCGACACGACAGCCACAGCACGTATTCCACGAGCGCCGTTGATTCTTCCGGCAGCAGGAGCTTGAAGGACGGCATGTACGTGCCGGGGATGCCCTCTTCAATAACGTGCGCCAGGTCGCCCCGCTGCGCACGGATCGGCGTCTTGGTCGATGTGAACTTGAAGATCGCGGACCGGTAATCGCGCGGCAGCGGGTTGAGGTACTGGGCGGTCGGGCCGTTGCCGTCCCCGCCGACCCCGTGGCAATGCTGGCAATGCTCGGCGTACAGCAGCCGTCCGCGCTTCAACATCTCGCCCGGACCGATGATGAGGCGGTCTCCCGGCGCCGGCGCCTT
>JAEUIG010000208.1 GCA_016795125.1 Planctomycetaceae bacterium
CAGGAATGCTGCCAGCGGAGCCGACTCCGGCCGCCGCTGCAATTGCAGGATCAGCCGGCTCAGTTCTTCGTCCTGCTGTCCGGCAGCGGCAGCATCGCCTTTCGGACGAGTAATCCGCAGGCTGGCCAGGTTCAACAACAACGATTCATCAAACTCAACATTCTCCAGCCCCTCGGTCAGGGCATGCATCGCCTCGGCCGGCTTGTTCTGAAACATCGCGACGTCCGCCGCGATGTTGAACGCCGACACCGCCGGCAGGAACACCATCGCCCGCAGCTTCTGAAGTTCGGCAGCCGAGAGACTGGTGGCGGCCGCTTCATCGACATCGGCGACCGTTTCGCCGAGAGCGTTCCGCTTCTCGACTTCGGCTTCCCAGCGGCTGCGCAACTGTGCCTCGGCATTCGCCTGCTCCGCAGCAAATCGAACCTCGCAATTGTCAATGATCCTGCGCGCATACTCGCCGGCGGCAGCCATCTGAGCTTCGGCCACCGCCCGATCCGGCGCATCCCGATACAGGTGGGCGCACTGCATCGCCAGCAACAGCACGTCTTGATCGTCCGGTGCAAGTTCCAGCGCCCGCTGGGCGTCGACAGTTGCCAGTCCCAGCAGTTGCGACGTGCTCAACGGCTCGGGCACTGTGCCGGCCGCAGCCGCCTCGCTGGAGGCATTCTGAGCCGCCTCGGCCTGCAGGACCGCCAAAAGCGGCGCTGCTTCGGCGTCGCGCTTCCCCAGCAGAATCTTGCGGACGCGGAAAGCGCCGCGAATGAAGTGCGCCCGTGTCACTGCGGGATTCTGCTCGACCATCGTCGCCAGGGTCGCGACCGCTGCGGGATACTGTTCCAGCTTGTCCGCCTGTACGTCGGCGCGCAGCGCATAGGAATCGCACCGGGACGCGTCGAGATCGATGGCATGCCCCAGTTCGACGTTGGCGTCCGCCCACCGGAATTGCGCAATGCGGACCCGGGCGAGCAGTTCGCGGTACTCGGCCTGAGCCAGTCTCTCCTTGCCGTCGATGTCGGCGAGCGCCACACCATCGCTCTCCCCGTCCAGCGGGACAATCAGATTGTCCAACTGGAATTCCGCGTCTCCGAGCTTGCCGCTCCGGATCGCGATGTCGGTCAGAGTGCGGCGGATTTCGACGACTTTGTCGGTTTGTCCCTGCGCTTCAAACAGATTCAATGCAGTGGACAGCGACAATTGCGCCTCACGCAACCGGTTGCTCTCGACCAGCAGGTCTCCGAGTTCGGCCAGGCTCTCCGCGTCGTCGCGCGCGATCGCGACATACCGCCGCAGGTTCTCGATCCGCAACGTCGTATTAGACGACGACTTCGAATCGTCGACCAGTTTCTTCAGGGCAACCGTGTGATTGGCATACTGATAGACGTGCAACGCATGCACGCCACCTGCAATCAGCAACAGGCACAGCACCAAGGCGGCCAGGAACTTGAAATTGACTCGTCTCATCGATCCCCCCTCAATGGTCGATTCCGCGCCTCCGCGCCAGTGACAGCGCGGCGCCGGCCGCCGGAATTCCGCTCGAATCCGTCTATCAGTCTGTCAATCCGTTCGCCGCTCCGAGGTTCAGGCGTACGTCGCACAACGCGACAGCGGCAACCCTTGTTGATCTTTGCCCGACACCACCGGCGCGCCGGTCAGCGGCCAGTCGATTCCGAGTTCCGGATCGTTCCACAACAACGTGCGTTCGTGTTGTGGGGCATAAAAGTCCGTGCACTTGTAACAGACGTCGGCCGGTCCGCTGATCACATAGAAACCGTGAGCGCAGCCCGGCGGAACGTACAACAGCCGCCGCGGCGCTTCGCCCAGCCGGATGCCGAACCACTTTCCGAACGTCGGACTGCTGCGCCTAAGGTCGACCGCGACGTCGTAGATTTCGCCCCGCAGCACCTGAATCAGTTTTCCCTGCGGCTGCTCGATCTGAAAATGCAGTCCCCGCAGGACGCCCGCCGTTGATCGCGAGTGATTGTCCTGCACGAACGGCGCAGCGATCCCCGCATCGGCAAATCGCCGCTGCTGATACGTCTCTGTAAAAAAACCCCGGTCGTCGCCGAACACCTGCAGTTCGACGATCGTGACACCGGAAATGGGAGTGGACTCGAATTTCATGCCGCCCTGTGCTGCGTGTGTTTCCGAAACCTACTTCGCGAGGATGGCCGCAATCCGTTCGGCAGCGCGCCCGTCCCAGAGGTCCGGACATCGTCCGGCCGGATATCGGCCGTCCAGAACCTGCGCCAGACAACGCTCCAGCTTGTCGGCGTCGTTGCCGATCAAAGTGCTCGTCCCTTCGTCGACCGTCACGGGACGCTCCGTATTTTCCCGCAACGTCAGGCAGGGTACGCCGAGGGCCGTCGACTCCTCCTGCAGTCCGCCGGAGTCTGTCACGATGACCTTCGCTTGAGACGTGAGAGCCAGACAATCAAGGTATCCCAGCGGTTCAACCAGCCGCAAGCCGCCCGACTTTCCGACAGGCGTCGTGAGCCGGAAATTCTCCAGTTTCGACCGCGTGCGCGGATGCACTGGAAATATCAACGGCAGCTTTTGTGCACATTCGTTGAGAACCGACAACAATCGCGACAGCGTCGCCGGGTCGTCCACGTTTGATGGACGGTGCAGCGTGACGAATCCGAACGCAGACGGTTCGACGCCCAGCCGCGGCAGGATGTCTTTCTGCCGGGCGACGGGCAGCAGATGCCGCAGCGTGTCGATCATGACGTTGCCGACCAGGTGCATCGCGTCGTCGGGACGTCCTTCTCTGCGCAGGTTCTCGACGCCGGCCGGCTCGGAGACCAGCAGCATGTCGCTGATCGCGTCGGTCACGATGCGATTGGTCTCTTCGGGCATCGTGCGGTCGAAGCTCCGCAGCCCGGCCTCGACGTGCGCGACCGGAATCAGCAGCTTGGCGGCGGCCAGAGCGGCTGCCAGCGTGGAATTCACGTCTCCCACGACGACCAGCCGGTCGAACCGGCCGCCTCCGGCCGGTCCCTGTTCGAGGGTCGCTTCCATGCGCTCGAGAATGCGGGCCGTCTGGGCGCCGTGCTTGCCGGAGCCGACTTCCAGCGAGACATCCGGCCGCCGCATGCCGAGTTCTTCGAAGAACACGTCCGACAGCGACGCATCGTAGTGCTGGCCGGTGTGAATCAACGTGGTGCGCACGTGCGGGTACGCCTCCAGCGCGCGCAGTAGCGGCGCCATTTTCATGAAGTTAGGCCGCGCCCCGACGACGCACGCAAGATTCCGAACCGTCATGCCTGGAGTGTTTCCAATAGAGTCAGTCTGAAAGTTCTGCGTTTCGCAGCGAAATCCGCAGGATGCGATCGGCGGAGAAGTTCCTCGCACCAATGTGCAGTTCGGCGTCCGTCAGGATCAGCTCCGGAACTGCAGTGGGTCGCCCTGTGGTGAGCACCCATCCGAGCGCCGCGGGCAATGCCGATTGTGTGCGGAACTCCACAACGCGGTTGGCGATCCGGACGCCGAACTCCGGACAATACCAGCCCTCGCTCAGCGAAAGGTCGCCGTTCCCGACCGCGGTCAGCCACCGGCAGATTCCATCACGGTCCAGCTGCAGCGTCTTTGCATCGTGCCGCGTCACCCGGATTTCAGGGTGCAGATGCAGCCTGTTGACCAGCGTGTGTGATCCGGAGCCGACGGCCCAATCCGCGATCAGCCACGCGCCGCCGGCTTCGCAGCCAATCCATCGGCCCACGCCGCTCACGCCGAGCGGGCGATAGCCATTGTGTGTCGAGCTCGCCCAGGAAACACCACCGGCAACGCCGCAATGGAGTGGCGCCGGCCGGCCTCGATGGCCCATCCGAAACCGGGAATACACGTCGCACTGGTTTCGGCCGTCGATCTCCAGCACGTTGTGGGCGGCGGTGGACCGGCAATACCGCCGCATCGCGCCGTCTTCGTAGTCGTGCACCCCGCTGTCGACGACAAACCGCTGCCCTGCGAACGAGGCCTCGATTGTCAGCAGGTCTGCATGGGCATGGGCCGGCAGATGGTCGGGACCAACCGGGCCGGCATCGTACAGCAGACAATCGCTCCCGGAGCGGAACGTCCAGTAGTCGCCGATCCGGCGGGCTCCGTCGGCGAACTGCAACGGGAGCGGGGGTCTCGGCGTCGGCGCTTCATCGAATGCGGAATCGCCCAGGAGCGGGATCTTCCCGTCCGGCTGCAGGATGGCTCCGGCAAACGCGTGCATCCGCCCGACCGCGTTTCCGCAGCGCGCCGAAAATTCCGGCCGCAATGCTTGTGTCGCGTCTCGCATGTCCTCCAATGCAACGGTCATCTGGCTGTGATACATCGGCGAACGCTCAAAGTGCTCACCGTGCGGCAGGACCTGTTCTTGCAATTCGCCGTCGACGATCTGCGCCCCGATATCAAGCCATCGGTCCCCAGCGGAATTCCGCAATGTGGCGCCGGCGACGATGAGTGATCGGGCATTCTCCAGCAGGTGGTTGCCGCCAAGGTCGGTTTCGAGTCTCCGTTCCAGATACGCAGTCTGCACGGCGATGCTGCGCGCGATTTCCGCCTGAAGTTCGGCCGGAGGAGGACGCAGCTTCCACACGCCGAGCCAGGCCGGAATTCGCCGGGAAATGCAGTAAGGATGCCACGCATCGCCGGCCTGCTGCTCGGTGCAACCGCTGAACGTGTCCATCCAGTGCCGGACGTGCGCCCATAGCTGCTCCGACGGTTCCGCATCGACGGCCAGGTCGAACAGCCATTCGTGGTAATGCAGGTGAAACTGCCACAGCCGCGGCGCTGCGAGCAACCGCGCCGACTTCCAGTCGAGCGGAGTGTCGAGTCGGATCGATTGTCCCAAAAACGTCCACAGGCCATCGCGAATCGCCGCAGCGCGCTCGCCTGCTCTCGAGTCGTGATCTCGATGTGCCGACTTGCGGCGAACGATACTCTCGAAGCCTTCGGGAAACGTGATTTGAGAGGGGGCCGACGGCGCAAACCGTTCGACCAGGCGACCCCGGCAAAGTCGTCGCCGGACAACCGCAGTGACCCTCCGTCCGATCTGACGTGCACGAAAGTGCCGCGCGGTGTGAAGCAACCGCAGTCCCTGCGCGAGCGGGCTTGCCGATTGCGTCCGGGGCGTGACGGCGCCCGGTCCGCAACGGCCTGCGGACTGGTCCGCGGGCGGGATCAGCACATCAACGGAGGACATTGCCCGATTTGAGCGCTACTTCGACGCAATTTCCAGTTTGCCGCCGCGCGTCGGAACGAGGTCCATTTCGGTGGCAGGAGTCGGCGTTCCGGCCGGGCCGCCGACCTGTTCGGCAATCGCCAGCATCCGGGCCGCCAGAACGTCGCGGTTGTAAAACTGTTCGACGTAACTGCGGGCCGAGGTTCCCAACTGGGACAGCAGCAGCGGATCGTCTGCCAGCCGGGTCACGCACCCCGCCAGCGATTCCGCCGAATCCGGCTCCATGTCGAGGCCGGCATTTGCCGACGCCACGATTTCGCGGGCTTCTCCGCGAACGCCCATGATCATGGGCCGCTGCATGGCCATCGTCTCAAAGATCTTGGACGGAATCACCGTGCCGAACAGCTCACAGCCTCGCAGGTGCACCAGGCACACGGAAGAACTTGCCAGCACGGCCGGCATACGATTCTTCGACTGGCGTCCGGCAAACACGACCATATCGGTCACGCCGGCGGCAGCGGCACGTTGCTCCAGGGCAGCACGCTGCGAACCATCGCCGACAAACAGGAAGCGGATGTCGTCCCGGCCGCGCGACCGCAGCAGCTGGGCCGCATCAATCACGACCTCCAGCCCGTGGGCCATGCCGATCGTGCCGACGTACGAGCACACGAACTTGCCGGCAAGACCGTACTGCGCGAGGAGTTCCGGGTCGGCGGCCCGCGGGATGAACTGCGCCATGTCGACGCCGTTGGTGACAACCGAAGTGTGCTCGCCGACGTCCGCCCGCTCCAGGACCCGATCGCGGTACCCTTCTCCGACGGTCACGATGTGATCCGCCGCGAGGTACATCCGCTTTTCGAGCCATTCCAGCGTCTTCAGGATCGCGCGATTGCGAATCGCTCCGACGGTGCCGATCGACTCCGGCCAGATGTCCCGGATTTCCAGGATGAACGGCGCCCGACGCAGCCGCGATGCCCACACTCCGGCCCAGCCGCAGAAGAACTGCGGCGACGTCGCAATCACG
>JAEUIG010000768.1 GCA_016795125.1 Planctomycetaceae bacterium
CTGCTGCACAGCCGGCAGGATCAGCGCGATCAAGAGGGAGATGATGCCGATGACCACCAGCAGTTCGATCAGCGTGAACCCGCGGCGGCTGCGATGCATCGAATTAATCCCCACTACAGAAGAATGGAACGCGGATGGACGCAGATTCAACGGATTGCCGCAGATCAACGTTTCCTGGACAGCGAATGCCTGGTTCACGGACATCGGGTCAGATTCCTAAGGAATGCAGGAAGCTTGGAATGCAGGAGCATTGATACGCCGCATTTTCAGACTTCAATGGGTCAGACAAGTTGTCCGATTGACTCGCGCAACAGCAGAAGAGACGTTATTCCTCAACTCCTGCATTCCTCATATGTGCGAGTGCAATCCCGCGTGCCTTAACCGACTGCCCGATCTGCGTAAATCCGTTTGATCTGCGTTCATCCGCGTGCCATTCTTCCGACTTCTCAGAAACGCGGCGCGCCGCGGATGGGTTTGGGGGATTCACCGCGCATGAGCTGTTCGATGGCGTTGAGGTGCTGCTGGAATCCGAATTCGGTGCGTCGTTCGCGTTCGCCGCCGGCGGTGGAGACCAGCGGCAGGAGGCAGTCGCGTCCGGCCCAGAGCAGGTGACGGCGAATGGGGGTGGAGGAACTGGTGTTGCTGGTGAGTTCGTCGACCAGCGGCTGCAGGCGGGGCGCGGCGGCTTCCTTGAACGACTTCCATTGAGCCTCGGTCGTCTCGGCCTCCTGCAGCTTGAGGTACTCGTTCCAGACTTCGACATAGGCGGTGAGAATCTCACGCTCGGAGGCGTAGTCGAGGTTGCTATAGATGTACAGTCCGAGGTTGACGGCGCCCCAGAGTGCGGCGATCGCGAACGGGATCCAGAACCGGGCGATGAACTCGGCGAGCCGGTCGGCTCCTTCGTTCAGCCAGTAGCGCAGCAGGGTGATGATGCCGGGACCGCGCGGTTCGGCGGGCGCCGGAGCTGCGACGGCCGGAGGCGGTGCGGCTTCGACGACCTTGGCTTTAGCGGCGGGGATAGCTGCCGGCGCGGGTTCGGGAGCTTTTGGCGGAAGCACGACGCCGAGCCGCTTGAGTGCGGTCTGGAGGTCATCCTTCGGGCCAATCGAAATCCATTCTTCGCCGTTCCCGTCGCGACGGACTTCCATGAACTTGCACAGACGCGGCGGTGCGAGAAACCGCTCGAGTTCGGTCTCTGCGACCGGCCCGTAGCGCTTGCCGTCGATCTGGAACAGCCAGCGGTCAGACATCCGTCGAGTCCATTCGTGCGAGTCCCGCCCCGGCGGGAAAACTCCCGCTGCAAACGCCATCGGGGTCCGGAGACCCAAGGTCAGTCAGTTGCATCGCGATTCGCTGTGGTCCGTGCGCGCTGGAGAGCAATACGCGTCGGAGTCCGCATTCGTTGGAGTGATTCGGCCGCTTGTTTGAACCCTTAGGGGGATTCCAGGTTACGGAGAGTTGTCGAGGGATTTTGTTGAATCCCTTCGGAAAGCAGCAGGGCTTTGCGGTAACCCCCTTCGAGGAATGACCGTTCCGCGAAGAACGAAAAAAACTCGCTCTGGATGAGGAGGTCCGCGTCGCCGTCGCGGTTCCAGTCGGCGATTCGCGGCTTCGCGCCCCAGAACACATAAGGCAGACCCGGGACGGTCTGCGGTGGTTCGAGCGCGGGGCGGCCGGACCGGGACTGATTCAACAGGACTTTGACAGGCTCCGCCGTGGTGCCGCCGAGGAGCAGGTCCGGCAGGCCGTCGTGGTTCCAGTCGTCGAAGTTGAGCGACTCGGTTCGTCCGGGCAGCCTGGCGATGACGACGCCGGGGGCGAGCATGTCGCGACCGTTCTCGGAGATCCGACGGAACAGCCACACGTTGCCGTAGGTCTCCGACACGATGAGGTCGAGCAGGCCGTCGCGGTCGAAGTCTTCCGTCGCGAGGAGGATGCGCGACCCCTGGAGGATGGTGAAGTCCGTGGCCTCTGCCGGCGATGCGACGACGGGAGGTCCGACCTTCAACGGTTCGCCGGTGGAGAGGGTGAGCAGTTCCCCGGCCTCAAACGAAGTGAGGTCGTCGCCGGACTTGCGATGCAGGTAGACGTTCCCCTGATGCGTGCCCCACAGCAGATCGGTCCGGCCATCGCCGTTCCAGTCGGCGAGCCAGGTGTTGTAGTAACCGTCGCCATAACCGGGGCCGGGGTGGTCGATGGGAACGCCGGCGACGGATGCGGTTCCGCGCGGCTCGACGGACGGATCATACATGCCGCCCTTGAGCGAGTAGACCTGGTTGCCGATGACGAAATCGGGTGCGCCGTTTCCGTCCAGGTCCGCGGTCGGCAGAGACACATCGAGATGTCTGGCGAATCCCCAGGGGATGGTGAGTCGCGACGCGGACGCTGACAGGTTGACATCCCACTGCGGCGCGTCGCGGGTGCCGACGTTGGGAAACGCATAGACGCCTCCGCCGCCGTCGTTGACGATGAGGTCGGTCAGTCCGTCGGCGTTGAAGTCGACCGGAGCTGGCCGCGCGATCGAGCCGGGTGGGAATTCGCCGGTCCTGGGAAATGGACGGCGCGCGAACTCAGGATGCTCCGGCGTGCCGACGTTCGCGAAGTACGCGAGGAAATCCCCTTCGCCGGGCAGCGGCGCGCGGGGAATGCCGGTCCAGAACCAGGTGCCGGTGACGAGGTCGAGGAGGCCGTCGTTGTTGAAGTCGTGCAGCGCTGGGGCGGCGGCCCAGATCGTGTCGATGGGCTGGCCGTCCGCTGTGACGGGGACGGGCGGGGATAGAGTGGGAATTCCTGTCGCGTCGCGTCCTGTGCCGGCGAAGAGAAAAATGTGGCCGGTGGTGTAACCGCCGGTGACAATGTCGGTGTGTCCGTCGCTGTTGAGGTCGCCGATCCACGGCTGGTTGTAATAGTCGACTTTGAAGATGCCGTGCGGGTCTTCGTCGACGGGCGCTTCGAGAACGGCGAGCCGGTCGTTCCCAACCTGCACGAAGCCGGCGTGCTCCCAATTGGGCGCGGTCGCCGTGCCGGTGTTCCGCCACCAGACGATGGCATTGGTATTCGTCCCGCAGAGCAGGTCGGGCAGGCCGTCGCTGTTCCAGTCGGCGATGAACGGGGCCGCGTACCAGCCGCAATCGATGGGGCCGTGCTGGTCTTCGGGAAGTTCGCAGCCCGCGAATCGCGGCCGGCCGACGGCGCCGCGATTGGGAAACCA
>JAEUIG010000796.1 GCA_016795125.1 Planctomycetaceae bacterium
GAGGCGGTAGAACTTCGGGAACGTTGCGGTATCTGGCATGCGGGGCTCTTCACCGGGACATGCCGATCATCGTAACCGCGCGCGGCGAATTGTCCAAAGCGGCACGCAGATGCCCAGCCCCGTAATCCTGCACGTGTACACGCTCAGGCTGCGTCCGGTTCGAATTCCCAGACCGCTTTTCCGGAGAAATCAAACTCGGCCTGGTTCGGGTCGAACCGATCGCCAGGACGGGCGTAGCGTTGCACGAGGACCTTCCGCCAGAGTTCTTCCTGGCCGCCGTCGTTCTTGCGCACTTCGTACCCGTTGGTGAAGCCGGCGAGCACAACCTTGAAAAAGTCGGTGTTCGGATCGACCCCGCGCCACGTCGCGACTCCGTAGATCCACTTCTCCTGCTCGGGAGTCTCGGCCGCGTCGGGCACCGGCTGGATGACCGACACCGTGTCCAGCAGGACCGGATCGCCGGGACGATGCGATTCCATCTGGTTAATCGACTTGACGGCCTGCGGCAGCACGATGTCGCGCAAGACCTGCACGGGTTCCTGCCGGCTCGGATCGTCGTAGGTGACGAGCGTCAGTTCCGGGATGAACATCGGCCTGGTGGGCACCGGATCGAGTTCGTTGGCGGGGTCGGTATCGTCGTCGGCGGGTTTGGGGAGCGCGCGATTGACGGCCCGGTAGGCCTGATACCAGATCTGCTCGCGCTGGGAATTCCCGTCCGTCCCCGGCTTCTCGATCCAGACCATCCGCATCGGTTTGAGCTGGACTTCCATGACCCACAATCCGCGCTGCCGTTTCTGTTCGGTCAGCGAAGCCGTCGAAAGCGCGACCTGATCAAACCCGCGAGCGGCTTCGGCGGCTGCGGCCCGGCTCCACCGCGGTGCGGCGGTCAGGGCGCCCAGCATCAAGGCCGCGCGGCGCAGACTTTCACGGCGGTCAATGCGTTGCTGATCGAAGAACATCGGAAACTCGCGATGACAGGAGGATTGTCGCCAGGCAACGGCAACTGGACCTAACGCCCGACTCTAACACGGCTTGCAAACAGCGGTCAACAACTGTTGAATCTGCAGTCTGCGTATTCTCCGGAAAGTTTGACGTGCCCGGACCAAAGGCGCAGCATGAACCGGACGAGGCCCCGCGGTCCCGGTTCTAAGTGCTTCGGCGGCGGGGGGTAAGGAACTCCAGCCGGACCGGCTTCCACCTGCCAATTTGCCACATTCCCCAGCGGATCAGACGTACCGGCCGCACCGTCGGACGCTCCAGGGGAACGAGGAACACGCCTCCATGATGAACCGCTGCCTTCGCTGTCTGATGCTGCCCCTGATCTCCGGGTTCGCGGCGACCATCCATGCGGATGACGCTCCGGCACCCCTGACGGCCGACGATGCGGCGGTGCAATTCACCGCTCCGGAGGGGTTCCGCACCACGCTGTTCGCTTCAGAACCGGAGATCGTCCAACCCATCGCCATGACCACGGACGGCCGTGGGCGCCTCTGGGTCGTGGAGTGCCTGTCGTATCCGGAATGGACCACCGACGGCAGTGGGGCTGATCGCGTCACCATCCTCGAGGACAGTAACGGCGACGGCCAGCACGACGTCCGCACCGTGTTTCTCGACAACGGCAGTAACCTGTCGGGAATCGCCTGGGGACTCGGCGGCGTCTGGCTCTGTTCGATGCCGAATCTGCTGTTCGTTCCCGATCGCAATGGCGACGACATTCCCGATGGTCCGCCGGAAGTCGTGCTCGACGGCTGGGACCTCAAGGCCCGGCACAACGCTTTCAATGGACTGCAGTTCGGCCCGGACAGCTGGCTCTACGGCTGCAACGGGATTCTGTCCAACTCCCTTGTTGGCCCACCAGGCACGCCGCAAGAGCAGCGGAAGGCGCTCAACTGCGGCGTGTGGCGGTATCACCCGACCCGCAAAACGTTTGAGGTCGTGGCTTCGGGAACCACGAATCCCTGGGGGCTCGACTTCGAC
>JAEUIG010000836.1 GCA_016795125.1 Planctomycetaceae bacterium
CCCGCGCAGGAACCACATCACCAGCAGCCCAAAGCTGCACTTCAAGCTGTGCTTCACCGCGTAGCCAAGCGTGGTTAGATGCCCGGTCAGCACGCCGGCCGATAACGTAACCAGCGCCCCCAGCGCCAACGGCTCCGCCACGCGATACGCCAGCAGCATCATCGGCAGCGTCACCACTGCCGCGCGCTCCACGAGCGGGCGGAAGTCGACGGCATTGCCGTCGGCAAAGTCGGTGAACCCCTGGGCCAGCTCCTGCGCCGCCCCCATTCCGAAATACAGCGCCGCTGCCAGCGGCACCACCAGCACGGCAAACACCACGCGGAACTGGTCGCGGTGCGCCTCGTGGACGATGCGGATGCCCTCATCGAGAGCGCCGCTGACCGTCAGCCGCTGGATGCGCGGAACAGCAACGCTCTCGTTCGCTGGCTCAATGGTTGCGGACGACATCGCCGCAATGTACCGGCCAAACGGGACGATCGCAATTTGACCGTCGCGGCCCCCGAGCCGGTGTGGGCGTCTCGAAAGCTCGTGAGTTCCGCAAAGCGGGACGCAGATGAAGCAGATTTCAGAGATTTCCGCAGATTTCCAGTGACGGCAACCAGACGACTCCGCTGCCGCGGATTTCTCGGATCACGGCGTGATGCGCCTCCACGATGGCGCCAGCCGGAGGCGCGCGCTCCGGATCAAACTGAACATGGCAGTTTGGTTCAGGGGCCGACGTTCTTTATTGATCTGCGCAGATCTCGTCAATCTGCGTCATCTGCGTTCCTGTCACCAACTTTCCAGTTGCACACACGCCCCGGAACTCATTCCGAGATGCCGAGATTGCTCTCGATCTCTCGCGCGCGATCCGACATCGTCAGCTCCCGAAACCATTGCGGTTCTCCGGACTTCTCGCTCCGGCGGGCGCCGCGGTTGCTCACTTCATCACCGACGTTCGACACCCAGGGATCGTCGGAGCCCTTCGTCGGATCGGAATAATTGCGCTCCTTGGTCCAGGCGAAGCCTTCGTTCAACGAACAGCCCGCCGATGCAAACAGCAGCATCCCGCAGACGGCCAGCATGAGCAGACGCATGCGACACTCCCTTGTCACCGTTCGTAGAATCCCGCGGAGCGGCGCCCGTCCCGGGCACTCGCTTGTCGATCTGACCGACCCGTCGCAGAATCGACACCGGTCCTTGTCTCATAGAGAATTGGACCTGTCGAGACGAATGGCTGCCGCCGACTCGGCCCCCTCAACGGCCCCCTGCCCGCGCCGGCCCCGTGACCTCTTTGCCCTAACGTTCAGTTTCACAACAGGTTTTGACCTTGAATCCCCCTTCCGAGCCGCTGGATGTCCTCGTCATTGCCGCCCATCCCGACGACGCGGAGATCAGCGTGGGCGGCACAATCCTCCGGTCAGTCCGGCAGGGTCTGCGCGTCGGGATCCTCGACCTGACCTCCGGCGAGCCGACTCCCCACGGCACGCAGGAGCGACGGGCTCGCGAAACGGCCGCCGCGACCGGCATTCTCGGCGTCGCCTGGCGACACAATCTCGGCCTTCCCAATCGCAGCCTGGAACACACGCTCGATGCCCGCCGGGCCGTCGCCGGCGTACTGCGGCTCACCCGGCCGCGCATCATCCTCTCCCACTTCTGGGACGATGTGCATCCGGACCACGTCGTGGCGAGCAGTCTCGTGGATGCGGCCAGGTTCTGGGCCAAGCTGTCGCGGACCGATCTGCCGGGAACGCCATACTGGCCGCCGCGACTGTACTACTACTGGAGCATCCATCTGCGCATCCATCCGCGCCCCAGCTTCGTAATCGACATCAGCGACACGCTGGATGACAAGCTGCGCGCCGTCGCCGCCTACGAGAGTCAGTTCACGAGCACTGCGCCTGCATCTGGCCCGACGGCCATCGACGACATCCGCGACCGCGCCCGCTACTGGGGCTGGGCCATCCACAAGACCTACGGCGAACCGTTCGCATCCCGCGAAGAAATCGGGGTCTCCGGATTGCCGAGCCTTCTCTGAACTCGAGAGCTTCTTGCGCACCTGGAAAGGAAATTGAACCACGAAGACACAAAGGGCACAAAGAATCAATTCCTTCGTGCCCTTTGTGTCTTTGTGGTTCATTCTTTCACTTCGCGCACTGTCACGCTCCCCCGAAGCGCAGCCAGTGCAGGAAGATCCCGGCCGCGACTGTCACGTTCAGCGAGTCCGCCGCCGTCATCGGGATGGTCACCCGTTCGTCGCTGAGGTCGATCCACTCCTGCGCCAGCCCGTCCGACTCGTTCCCCAGCAGCAGCACCGTCGGTCCGCCTGGTACGAGTTCTGCCAGCAACTTCGCGCCTTGTCCGAGAACTGTCGCTAACAGTCGGAAACCATGCTCGGCGCGCAGCCGCTGCAGATCGGCAGTGAGGTCGTAACACTCGACAACCGGGAGCGTGAACGCCGCCCCCATCGACACCCGCAGCACGCGCCGCGAAAACGGATCGCTGCAGTCGCTTCCCAACAACAGCGCCCCCACTCCGAAACCGGCGCACAGCCGGATCAGTCCTCCCATGTTGTCCGGGTCGGTCATCCGCGGGCACGCGACGATCAACGGCGGCGCCGGCATCCGTGCGACCAGCGCATCCAGCTTTGCCTCGGGCGGCCGGATCCCGCACGCCATAACGCCGTGGTGAAAACCGTAGCCCACCAGCTGAGATGCGATTTCGAACGGCAGCACCAGCAGTGGCACGTCGGCCGGGAGTACATCGTCCAGGAAATGCTCGCGCCGCTCCGTGACGGCAATCGAGTCAATCGCCAGCCCGCTCTCAATCAGCCGCCGCACCACGCGGTGTCCCTCGACCACGAACTGCCCGCTCCAGCGGGTCTTGTTGGAACGGCGCAAGTTGCGATACGGGTCCAGCCGCGGATCGTCGAGCGAACTGATGTGGTAAACCGGCATCGCGGCAGTGTAGCCGGTTGGAGTTCAGCCTTCAGGCTGCTGCGCTGCGTGTCGAAGCCCAGCGGGCAGGCTGAAGCCTGAACTCCAACGTTCCCATCGGCCGACCAGTCCGTCGTCCGGATCCATCACTTCGCCGATGTCATGGAATCCGCACTTCGCCAGCACGCGCAGGGACGCAGTATTGTCCGGCCGCGTGTGAGCACGAACGAGGTTCACCTGCCCGCTGGCAAACGCAAAGTCGATAAGTCCCCGCGCCGCCTCGGTGGCGAATCCAAGACCCTGATGAGCCGGCTCGATCCCGTATGCGATCTCAACCATTCCGTCGGCGTCCGGCGGTCCCATGAACGCGCAGCCGCCGACTTCGGTGCCACTCGCGCGCTCGATGACGGTATAACTCAGCGACCACGGATCGCCGGGCTGCGTCGTTCGCACCCGCGCAAGCCAGTCGGGCGACACTTCGGCGTAAACGGCAGGCGGCAGCGACTCAACCCACGCCAGCACTTCGTCCGGCGTCTTCAGCACCAGGTCCAAGCGTTCCGTCGTAATCACAACAGACATGCTGTCGCCCGTTGGAGTCCTGTGTTGGAGTTCAGCCTTCAGGCTGCCCGGTTCTCCCAGCGTTTCCGACTCCAATGCAGGCTAAAGCCTGAACTCCAACAGTCAACCTCGCTGCCTGCTGGGATCCCCCTTCCAGATCGTCTCCATGAAGTCGTGGTGGCCGATCCGTGACACGCCGCGCGCAATCGTCGCCATGATGGTCCACCAGTCGCGCTGCTGGAGCGCGAGCGCCGGAATCCACAGCCCCGGCAGCGCACTGCTCACGATGAACTCGTCATCCGGCGTCTTGATCTCCGCGAACTTCCCGTCCACCAGTCGATTCCAGACCCACGACACCGGCTCGGTATGCCGCACCGCCACGTACTCCTGCACTCCCGCCCGCTCGAACGCCGCCCGCCGCTCCGCGTAGTCCTGCAAGTCGTCGCCGGGGAAGACATCGAGTACGAAGTTCGGCGGTCCGCGAAAGCACTCGTAGTCCGGCCCCGGATCGCACTGCTTGAGTTCGCCATGATTCACCATGACGATGATGCCCGGTCGCAGACACGTCGCGTCATCCAGTTGCAGCGGCGCGTGTACGCAGCAATACAACCCCGGCGAGAACAGCCGGTAATAGTTGATGCACATCGCGAGATCGGTCAGGAGCGCCGATTCGCTGAGTCCGATTTCAGGAAGCATGGACCGAGCCTCGGCTATCACAATCGTTGCGCCACGCTGTGACGCAGAGATGTCGTCCGGTCCCTCCT
>JAEUIG010000839.1 GCA_016795125.1 Planctomycetaceae bacterium
GGTTCGACGCACTACGAAGACGGGAAGATTCAGTTTGGCGGAACGGTCACCACGGACGATCAGGGTGCGTTCACGCTGCAATCGCTGGCGCCTGGCGCCGATGTCGAACTGTGGCTCGTGGTCGATCGCGATGCCAACGGAATTGTACAGAGGAAGCAATGGCTTACGTTGGTTCGCGCAGACAGGCCCGGTGAAGTCGTCGAACTCGGCGATCTCCCTGTCGAGCCGTTCCCCGATCCGGTCGCGAGTGCGGACACGGCGCCGCCGGTGGACCTGAACGAGGTCCGCGCTGCTGTCAAACCGTGGCTCGACGAGGCCTTCCAGATCGACGACGCGGCACGCCGCGATGCGGCGATTGAACAGGTCCGATCGGCGCTGGCCTCTCAGGACGTGAGCGAGCAGCGCAAGGGGCTGGTGGCGTTCACCGCCATGGCGGAGATTCAGTTCGACAAGGCGGCGTGCCACGATCTGATTGTGCCCCTGCTGAGTTCCGCAGTGGCCGATGTGCGAGCGCTGGCGGCACAGTCGCTGGTGATTTCCGGGATCCGCGACGGAGACCTGGAACGACTCAACACGCTGGCGGGGGATTCGAACAGTCACGCGCGTGAGCAGGCCGCATTTCCGATCGTCACCGCCGTGCAGCGCGATCTGACGGGTGCTCCTGCGAAGGACGCGATTCTCAAACTCCTGAACGACAGCGAAGAATCGGTACGGACGGAGACGATCCACTCGCTATGGGGCGCGAAGCTGTCGCCGGAGATCGAGGCCCGCATCATCGAGATCAGCCGCAAGCAGTCGCAGTTCAGCGACGGCGAACCGTACCAGGCGCTGTACTACGCACTCAGCACGCAGGCGAACAAGTCGGAGGCGTCGGTCAAACGTCTCATCGAATATCTGGCGCACACGGACACGCTGAACGTCGCCGGCCGCGCCGCCTGGGGCTTGGGCGCGGGGGTGGCGCCCGAACAACGCAGCCTGGTCGCGGACGCGATGCTGAAAGTGTTGTCGGCGAGAAGCACGGGACACCTGTCGAACGAGGCGCTGGCCCGGCTCAAACAGTACGCCGGTGCGGAACAGCGGGAGGGCATCCGCACGCTGCTGGAGAAGCCGGGAATCGACACGAAACTGCGGACCGAACTGGAGGCCATTGCCGCGTCGCTGCCGGAAGGGCGCTGACGGGACGGCGTTGGCAAACGCCGAGCGCGTCAAGCGGTGACCGCGCCCCCGCCGGCGCTCACGTGCCGGACTTCTGAAAGATCCCGAACCGCGCCAGGCGAAACTTCTGCAGCCAGTACTGCACGCAGACCCACAGCGTCGTGCAACCGTACTTGATGCAACGCTTGAAATTGATGCTGGACGCCTCGTCGAAGTAGCGGACGGGAACCGGCACGTCCCCCAGCTTGAAGCCGAAGTACACCGCCTGCGCCAGAAACTGGCTGTCGAAGGCGAAATCCTCGGTATTGGTTTCGAACGGGACGGTTTCCAGCACTTCGCGGCGATACGCCCGGAACCCGCTGTGGAAGTCGCCGAGGTTCTGGCCGAGCGCCACGTTCTCCGTGATCGTGAGGCAGCGGTTAGCGATGTACTTCCAGCCCGGCATCCCTCCGGCAAGCGCTTCGCTGCGGGTGCGAATGCGCGACCCCAGCACGACGTCGCAGATCCCCAGCTTGAGGATTTCGACGGCCACTCCGATCACGCGGCTGTCGTACTGGTAGTCGGGGTGCAACATCACGACATACTCGGCACCTTTTTCGAGAGCCTGCCGATAGCACGTCTTCTGATTGCCGCCGTAGCCGCGGTTGCGCTCGTGGACGATGACCGTGAGCCCCAGCCTGCGGGCGAGTTCCACGGTGTTGTCGCGGCTGCCGTCGTCGACCAGGATGATCTCGTCGACGGCGCCGGCCGGAATATCGGCCAGCGTGCGTTCGAGCGTCGTGGCCGCGTTGTAGGCCGGCATCACCGCAATCACGCGACCGTCGCGACGCGGTGCAACGACCGCGGACCGGGGAGCAACTGCTGCAGCGGGAGAATTGGTCACAGACAAAAACCCGAAATACGAGGAGCAATGGATCAGAGGAGCAATGGAGCCAAGGAAGGCCGTCTCTATCGTCCCTTTGCCCCTCCGCACCCTTGCCCCTCTGTCCCTCTTCTCAAAACACATGTCCTTCGCGCGGGCCGCTTTTCGTCAGCGTGAGCACCTCGGGACCGGCTTCGGTCATGAGAATCTGATGCTCGAACTGTGCGGACAGCGAACCGTCGGCCGTGCGGACGGTCCAGCCGTCGTCGTCCACCGGCGCCGTCTCCGCTCCGCCCGCATTCAACATGGGCTCAATCGTAAAGCACACGCCGGGATAGAGCACGTCTCTTTTCGACTTCCGTAGCGGAACGTGCGGAATCCCCGGATCCTGATGGAACATCCGGCCGATCCCGTGCCCCTGGAAGTTCTCCACGATGCCGAACCCCCGCTGCAGGCCGAGCCGGTGAATCGCCCGGCCGATGTCGATCACCGAGCAGTACGGCGTCAGAGAACGAATACCGATCCACATGGCATCAAAGGCCGCCTGCGTGATGCGCCGCGCCTCCGGCGACACGTCGCCGATCAGAAACGTCTCCGATGAGTCGCCGTACCAGCCGTTGACGTACGTCGAGCAGTCGATGTTGACGATATCGCCAGACCGCAGCCGCTGGTTGCCGGGAATGCCGTGACAGACGACGTCGTTGACGCTCGTGCAGAGCGTGCAAGGGTACCCGTTGTAACCCAGGCAGGCCGGGACGTGACCGTGGTCGCGAATATACTCCTGCGCCAGCCGATCGAGCCGCCCGGTGGCGGCTCCTTCGCGCACATAGGGGCGGACAAAATCGAGCACCTGGGCGTTGAACCGCCCGGCGGCGCGCAGCCCGGCGACCTCCTCCTCACGCTGATACGTGGGGAGTCGTCGCCCGCGGCGCAATGTAAACAGCCGGCGCATTGTTCCTCCGAATCGCACGGAGTATTGTTGCGCGGCGATCCCACGGATTCAACTGCCTGCAAAAATAAGGACAAACAGGAGGGAACAGAGGAAACGGAGTTTGACGTGGCGATGTCAGCAACCCAACCTCGATATCGTCGCACTGATAGGACGCGAAGCAGAGCTTCGCGGCAGTGCGTTCCCAAGCTGGAGCTTGGGAACGAGGTCATTGGCGATTCTCGGCGATGACCTCTGCTGCCTCCGTTACCTCCTGTTTTTCCCTTCTTGTGTAAAGTGCAATGGTCGGCGGCAAGCGGCGGAAATCGGGACGCAGGGAGCTGGTGGGCAGCCATCAGAAGTCGTGGCTGTACGGGCGGCATGCCGTGCTGGAATCGCTCCGCGCAGGTCGCTGGACTCCGCTCGAAGTCTGGATCGCCGAAGACCTCGAACACGAAACTCGAGTCGAAGCAACCGCCGCCGCTGCCCGCCTCGGGGTTAAGACCCTCGACGCCGCGCCGGGCACCATGACCCGTCGCTGCGGCGGCTTGGCGCACCAGGGACTGATGGCCCTGATGCCGCCATTTCCGTATGCAGACACGCACGCAGTCCTCGACGGCGGCGGCCGGTCGGCCTTTTTCATCGTGCTCGACGGGGTGCAGGACCCGTACAACTTCGGCGCCATTCTCCGTTCGGCGGATGTGTTCGGCGCAAACGGCGTGTTTGTGCCCACAGCCAACCAGTGCGACGTGACTGTGCAGGTCGCCCGCAGCTCGGCCGGGGCCGTCAATTACGTACCGATTGCACAGGCTCCGGACCTCGCGGAACTGCTGGTCGAAATGACGACCCGCGGCATCCGCCGTGTGGCCGCCGCCGGAACAGCGCAGCGTACGCTGACCGAGATCGATCTGTCCGGACCGGTCGCGCTGCTGATCGGCAACGAAGGGATCGGAGTCCGCCCGGACCTAGTCGCCGCCTGTGACGACACAGCGCGAATTCCACAATCGGGCCACGTCGAATCATTGAACGCCGCCGTCGCGGCCGGGATCCTCTGCTACGAAGTCCAACGGCAGCGGAAGCAGTAGGCCTCGAACGCAATCGGAGAAAAACAGGAGCAGCGATGAGCTCAAGCCTTTACCGAAGCTTTTCAGAGCGGATGAAAATGTCTTACAGAAGATCACGAAGCAAACGAAGAAGTTCTTTTCAATGCCTTTGTGTCCTTCGTGATCTTCTGTAAAGCATCTCCATGAGCATTGATGAGTGACGTGCGAAGGGTTGCCAGGTACTGCCCCCAACTTCCTCCGTTTTCTCCGTTGCCTCCTGTTCTTCTATTCTTTCTTTCCGATTGCCGCCTCAGCACATGCCGCACCTGGTCCTGAAGAATCCGCACAGCATCCTGGCCGTGTTTGACACCCGCCCGCAGGACGTGTTCGAAGTCCGCGTGGAGCGCGGGCGATTGAGCGAGGCGTGGCAGCAGGTGGCGGACCGCGCGCGGCAAACGGGAGTGACCGTCCACGAATCGGCCGGCATGTCTCCGGGAACCAAGAAGCACGCCGGAGGTCCGCAGCGCGGGGGCGGCTCGGAAGCCGTCGTCCGCGAGCGGCAGGGGATTGAACTTGATCAACTGCTGGCAACGGCAGACACCTCGCCCGGTCTCTGGCTGGGACTGGACCAATTGCAGGACCCGCACAACGTGGGCGCCGTGTTCCGAACGGCGGCGTTCTTCGGCGTGCGTGGAATCATCCTCACTCGCGACCGCTCCGCCCCGCTGTCGAGCGCGGTGTATGACGTGGCCAGCGGCGGCGTCGAACATGTGCCGTTCTCGGTGCAGACCAACCTGAGCCGATCGGTGGAGGTCGCCAAGGCGGCGGGATTGTGGATTCTGGGAACTTCGGAACATGCCGACCGGGACATCACCGAGGTCGATCGCGACCGGCGGTGGCTCGTGCTGATGGGCAACGAGGAGCGCGGCCTCCGCCGCCTGAGCCTGGACATCTGCGACGAGACCTGCCGGATCACGCCGCGTGGACCCGTCGGTTCGCTCAATGTGTCCGTCGCGACCGCGGTGATCGTCGCAACGCTGAGCACCCGCCTGTGAAAAACAGGAGGCAACAGAGAAAACGGAGGAGGAAGTGGGTCACAGCTTGAGGAGCGATCATCCTAAAGTCCTAGAACCCGCTTGAGCCACGCAACTCTGCTCGGCACTCGGATGTCTGCTTTCAATCTTCGGCCGGCGAGATCACGGTGTCAGCGGCGCAGGCAGCACGACCCCAACGGGGTCGCAGACTGTAGCCGGGGGTTGAGCGCACCTCGCCGCCAGGCGTGCGGAGCGATACCCCCGGTCAACGTCGCGCAACAGGCCTCCCTCCCCCCGCTTTTCGGGGGAGGGCCCGGGAGGGGGGGCACGAACGTTGAGTGCGTCGTCCATGTGAATCGGCTCTGGAGCAGCGTTCATCGCGCATACGCGAAGGCGCGTGCTGCGGTCCCCTCACCCCCGGGGCGGGTCTGGCATGTGAACGTGAGACAGTGGGACAGCCGGTGGAACGACTGCACCAGTCCTGCCGAACAGAATTGCGAGCCACGCGGTTTGTTCTCGTGGACCCCAAGTCAGGCTGACATCTGACTTCCAACAACGGGGAAAATTCCGTGTGCGCCGCGACCCGCGTGGATGTGCAACGCTCGTGCACGCGATGACTTATGGCGACTTCGCCTTGCCATTCCAAGGATGGCAAATTGACCCGGCGTCGGGACCGACCTAAAGTGAGTCTTGGACGCACAATTCCCTGCGTGCGTCCTGTCTGCAGCGCCCCCTCAGCTCCGGCGAACACAGCATGCCCGGCAATCCGGCGTCCGATCCTTCTTCCAAACGACCCCGTGGCCGGCCCCGTCGCGACAGCGGACCGACGACCACCTTCTGGTACCTGATGCTGCTGGGCGTGCTGATCGCCGTGGCGATCTCGCTGTACCGTGGCAACCTGCGCGGCACCGAACTCACCTTCGGCCAGTTCACCGCCGGAATCAACTCGGACAAGTACAACAGCAGCAACGTCCACGGACTGACCATCAGTCCGCATCTGATCACGTTCCAGAACCAGCCGCTGACGACAGCGTCGCTGGGCCAGCCGTCCACGGCGAAAACGGCTGAGCCTGCCACGCCGACCGACACCCCTGCTCCCTCGGCCGAGAAAGCGGCGACCAGGGAACTCGAACGGTTTCACATCCAGGTCGAAGGGCTCCGCGACGACAGCGCCGATCGGCTCGCACAACTGCTGGAATCCAAGGGGATCGACTATCGCTATTCCACGCCGGCGACCCGCTGGGAAGCATTGATCTATCTGCTGATGACGCTGGTGCTCGTGCTGGCGTTCATCATGTTCTTCCGCCGGATGGGCGGCGCCGGTTCGCCGATGTCGTTCGCGCGCAGCCGCGGCCGGCTGTACGCCGAAGAAGGGCTGAAAATTACGTTCGACGACGCGGCCGGCATCGAGGAAGCCGTCGAGGAACTGCGGGAGATCGTGGAATTCCTCCGGACGCCGGGCAAGTACCAGGCGCTCGGCGGACGGATTCCCCGCGGCGTGCTGCTGGTCGGTCCGCCAGGAACGGGCAAGACGCTGCTGGCGAAAGCGGTCGCCGGCGAAGCCGGCGTGCCGTTCTTCAGCCTGTCCGGATCGGACTTCGTCGAGATGTTCGTCGGCGTCGGGGCGGCGCGCGTGCGCGACATGTTCGCACAGGCCGTGCAGAAGTCGCCCAGCATCATCTTCATCGACGAACTGGATGCCCTCGGCAAGACGCGTGGCAGCGGCCTGCCCGGCGGCCACGACGAGCGCGATCAGACCTTGAACGCGCTGCTCGTCGAGATGGACGGCTTCTCGTCGGACCAGAGCGTCATCGTCATGGGGGCCACGAACCGGCCCGAGACGCTCGATCCGGCCCTGCTGCGGCCCGGCCGGTTTGACCGGCACGTGCTCGTGGACCGGCCGGACTACAAGGGTCGCGAGGCGATCCTCAAGGTCCACTCCGTCAAAATCAAGATGGACGACGACGTCAACCTCGGCCGTCTCGCCAAGCTGACGCCGGGATTCGTCGGCGCCGACCTGGCGAACCTCGTCAACGAGGCGGCGCTGCTGGCGGCGCGGAAGAACAAGTCGGCCGTGTCGATGGCCGAGTTCGAGGAAGCCATCGAGCGCGTCATTGCCGGGCTGGAAAAGACGTCCCGGATCATTCACGAGGATGAGAAGCAGCGGGTCGCGTATCACGAGTGCGGGCATGCACTGGTGGCCTGCAGCCTGCCGCACACCGATCCGGTGCACAAGATTTCGATCATTCCGCGCGGGTTCGGCGCTTTGGGATACATGCTGCAGCGGCCGGAGGATGACCGGCATCTCGTGACGCAGTCGGAACTCGAGAACCGCATCTGCGTGGCACTGGGAGGAATTGCGGCCGAGGACGTGGTCTACCAGGAGACTTCCACCGGCGCACAGAACGACCTGGAGCGCGCCACCGACATTGCCCGGCGGATGGTGACGGAGTTCGGCATGAGCCCGAAGCTGGGCCGGATGAACTACCACGAGCAGCGGCGAGGGCTGTTCCTGGGCGGATCGTCGGCACAGCCCGCCGAGCACGCTCACAGCGAGGCGACGATTCGCGAAGTCGACCTGGAGGTCAAGCGGATCATCGACGAGTGCATGCAGACGGCGCGCGATGTGCTGCTCAACCGCCGCCCGGTGCTGGAGCAGATCACGGCGGCGCTCATCGAAAGCGAAGTCATGGACGGCGAACAGCTGCAGCGGATTCTCGACGCGCACAAGACGACCCCGCAGATCATGCCGGGCACGTTTATCGAGAAACCGGCGGGCCGCGAACTGCCTCCGGCGCCGGAAGTCGAGCGCCGCGAAGCCGTCGAAGGGGCGTAGGGCGCCGGTCGCCCTGCACTTCCCTGAATCCTGAATCCCGACCCCTGAATCCTCCCCGCCGCTTGGCACAGGACAGGGCATTGCGCACAATGGCGGTCTCACCGCCGAGCACCGTCTCGGACCCGTCCGGACCCACCGTACGCAGGCCCGCCATGCGCAGCATTCGCAGCATTCATCGTTTCGGATTTGTCTTCGCCGCCCTGCTCTGTCTGGGTGCGGCCACCCACGCCGCCGCCGATGAAATCTTCCCCGACGAAAACCTCCGCGCCGTCATCAAGGAGATTCTCGTCAAGAAACAGATCAACAAGGAAACGATCGAAGAAGTCGATCTCAAGACGATCTACTTCCTCGACGCCGCCGAACGCGGCATCAAGGACCTCACCGGCCTCGACAAGTGCACCAACCTCGCGTCGATCAAGCTGCCGCGAAACCAGATTGAAAGTGTCGCCCCGCTGGCCGCCCTCAAGAACGTCCAGGAATTGCACCTGCAGAACAACAACATCGGCGACATCGCCCCGCTCGGCGAAATGACCAAGCTGCAGTACATCCAGCTCGAGCACAACCAGGTCACCAAGCTCGACGGACTGGAAAAGCTCGCGAACCTGCGTTCACTGTACCTGTCGAGCAACCAGGTCGAGTCGCTGGCGCCGCTGTCCGCCCTCTCCAAGTTGACCTCGCTGTACCTCAACGACAACAAGGTCAGCGACCTGTCGCCGCTCAAGGACCTGAAGTGGATCGACCTGCTCGGTCTCAAGAACAACCAGATCGCGGACCTGTCGCCGCTGGCGACATTCACCGAGCTGCGGTTCACGTTCCTCGAAGGCAACCCGCTGACCGATCTCGCCGTGCTCGTCGAGATGGCGAAGAAGGACGTGGACGGCGAGCAGCGCTTCGCCCCGTACTGGCGGCTGTACCTCGACGTCGGCAAGCTGCCGGAAGCGGCGAAGGCCCAGGTCGAAGAACTGACCAAGCTCGGCGTGCGGGTGAATAAGTAAGCGGTTCGCCGCTCAAATCGGATTCACTCTGAGCCACGGGGTTCATCCCCGTGGTTTTTTTGTGCACAACGTCTGATTGGACTGACACCAATGACCGGCAAGATCCTGTTTCCCATCGGCGACGCCACCGAGACGATGGACACCTACTACGGCTACTACCGGCTCCCGGAAGAGGGGCTGGAAGTGGTCGTTGCCGGTCCGGAAGCGCGCCTGTATCACACCGTCCTGCATGAGATCCCGCCGAACCCCGATGTGCCGTGGGACATCACTCAGGAGCGGCCGGGGTATCACCTCAAGGCCGACGTCGCCTTCCGCGATCTGAAGTCGGCGGACTACACGGGCATGTTCATCTCCGGCGGACGCGCGCCGGAGTACCTCCGCTACGACAAGGACCTGCTCCGCGTCACCCGCGAAATCTGGCAGGCCGGCAAGCCGATCGCCTGCCTCTGTCACGGCATCGAAATCCTGACGGCCGCCGGCTGCATCCAGGGGAAGCGCGTCACCACCGTCCCCAAGTGCGCCCTCGACTGCGAACAGGGAGGCGCGACGTATGTCAACGAGCCGGTGGTCGTCGACGGCCTCCTCGTCACTGCTCGCGGCTACGGCGACAACACGCTGCTGCTGAAGGAGTTCATTCGGTTGCTGCACAAGGTCAATGGTCAATCGCTTAGGGACGTTCAGAACTGACTCTGTCCCAAGTGATGCGGTGACCTTGAGAGTGCTCTCAATCCACTCGCGGAGCGAGTGGACTAAAGTAGGCGACTCGCTCCGCGAGTCGCTTCATTCGATTTCCCGACTACTGCTTTCCGGCCATCCACCCTTCGAACGCATGCCGGCGTTTCTCCAGCGGCAGCGTGATGCGCTCGCCATTGTGCACGTGCGACGCCAGCACGGCGTGAGTCATCTCGACGATCGCGCGTCCGTCGACATCGCTGCTGAGGGGCGGGCGGTTCTCTTCGATGGCCGCCAGGAGGTCGCGGGCGGCGTACCGGTGCTGCTCGACCTGTTCTTTCATGTCGGCAACCGGTTCGGCCACTCCGACACCGCCGCTGCTGATGGGAATCCACGGGCGCGCTTCGGCGGTCGGCCGGAACGGGTTGCCGGGGACAAGATGGGCCAGCGGCTCCGCGTCGATTCGCAGTTGAATCAGCCCTTTTGTGCCGATGAGCTGCAGTCCGAAGTTCGCGTCCGGGTCGACGCGGTCGCGGATCGAATCGAAATACGCCGGCACGCCGAGCGACATCTCGAACCGCGCGTGCAACTCGTTGCCGGCGACCGGTCCAACTCCCTCGTCTCCGGGCCGCAAGTCGCCCGGTGTGGCGGGCCGATGGTCCTGTAGGAGCGTTGCAGAGCACGCGACCCCCTCGCCGCCGAAGCAGCGGGTCAGATCGAGGATGTGTGTGCCGAGCACCCACAGGTCCTGCACGCCGCCGCGCTGATCCTCACGACCGCGGCCGCGGATTTCGAGCAGTTCGCCGATCGCGCCGTCAGCGACGGCCTGCTGAACCACCGCAATCGCCGGGTGATACCGGTTGCGATGGGCGATCGCCAGCCGCGCGCCGGAGGCGCTGCACGCGGCGACGATGTCGTCCGCCTCCGCCGGCGTCCGGCAGAAGGGCTTCTCGCAGTAAATACCCCGCGCCCCGGCCTGTGCGGCCGCCACCGCCATATCCCGATGCTGATCGAGATGCCGCGGCGCGACCACGACGATCTCCGGCTGCACCTCCGCCAGCATCTCGTGATAGTCCGCGAAACCCGGCGGCATCCCGGTCGCCGCCTGCGCCTTCGCGCGCCCCGCTTCGTCAGGATCGGCAATGCCGACGACCTCCGTCTGCGGCAATCCCAGCCACATCGTGTGCAGACCGTGACCGTAATTCCCGCGCCCTGTGTCCCCGATGACTGCCACGCGCCAGCGACGTTCAGCAGCTGCGAAGATAACGCCCGCCGGAAACGCGGCGGCGACTGCAGCTGTGGTCGTCAAAAACTCGCGACGATGCATGGATGTTGATCAATAGCGGTTGGCCGATGGACAGGGGCGAATGGAGGCGGACGAAAGTCCATCGTCAATGGTCCATAGACCATCGTCCCTCGTCCTAATGCATCAGCAGCCACCACGTGGCGGCCGCGATCGCTGCGGCCACGGCGGCAACGAGCAGCCGCAGGTTCCGCCGCGACGCCACAGCACGAGCGTCTTCAAAGCGGAACGTGACGCTTTGGGCCAGCTGGGCCCGGTCGCCATGCTTGAGCTTCTGGTCCCGAACCGGCTGACCGTTGATGCGGACGCCGTTCTTGCTGTCGAGGTCCGACAGCCACCAGTCGGTCCCGTCGTACGACAGCTGTGCGTGCCGTGTGGACAGGTCGCCCCCGTCGAATCGGAGATCATTGGCCGGACCACGACCCATGGAATAGCCGGACTGGATCAGCGGGACGCGCCGGCCGTCTTCAAACTCCAGCGTTCCCGTCACCTTGAGCCGATCACCGTGGCTCGCAGCGGCCGGACTGACGAGCTGGCCGGCCGCCCGACTGGCCGCAGCCGTCGCGGGCACGCCCTGCGGATCGTGCGGCGCGGGCCGCGAGCCGGGTCGCGCCACATCCGTCTCCGCCTTGTCGGTCGTTTGCGTCGGCGTAATGATCGACGAGTTCAGTCGCGGGACGCTGCTGGAGCGCAGGTTGCTCGCGCGGGTCGACAATCCGCGCAGCTTGCGTTCCGCGAGCTTGGCCCGCAGCCTGGCAAGCTTCGCCGCGTCGTACCTGATCGGCTTGCGGACCGCGAACGGCCGCAATGCGGCGATCACTTCGTCCATCGAACCAAACCGCTGCGCCGGGTCCTTGGCCATCATCCGCTGGATGATGCCTTCCGCCTCCTTCGGCAGCGATTGCGAGGTTCGTGCCGTGATGGACGGCACCGGCTGGACGCGGTGCGCCTGAATCGTGGATGCGCGCGTGCCCGCCGTGTACGGCCGCGCACCGGTCACTGCGGCGAAGAGGGTGCCACCCAGTGCGTACACGT
>JAEUIG010000045.1 GCA_016795125.1 Planctomycetaceae bacterium
TGAATCTCGTTGGCGGCCGCCGAATACAGGCAGTCCATGATCGTGGCGCCGTTGTGCGGCGCGAGGCCGGTCACGATCTCGTAGAGCAGCGCCCCCAGGAGGTACACGTCGCTGGCCGGAGAGACGCGCTCCAGCGGGCCGGTGACCATCTCCGGCGCCATGTACGCCGGCGTGCCCCCCATCGTCGCCGATTGCCGGATGTTCCGGCTCTGGCCGTCGACAGGAGCGATCAGCGCGATGCCCCAGTCCATCACCAGCACTTCGCCGAAGCCGCCGAGCATCACGTTCTCGGGCTTCAGGTCGCGGTGGATCACGCCGCGCGAATGTGCAAACGCCACGGCGTCGCACACCTTCATCAGGATTTCCAGGTTCTCCGCCAGCGACTTCCGCGCCATCGCGCGGTCCCACGGCGTCCCCTGCACGCGCTTCATCGAATAGAACAGCGTGCCGTCGGTCGTGCTGCCGAGGTCGTAGATCGGCACGATGTTGGGGTGTTCGAGTTCCCCCGTGACGACCGCTTCCGACAGGAACTTGTCGTGCGGCGATTCGCTGTCTGCGGCCTGCGGCTTGAGCATCTTGACCGCCACCATGCGGTCGATGGAGTTCTGCCGCGCTGCATAGACGACGCCGACGCCCCCTTCGCCGATGATGTTGAGCAATTCGTAATCGGGCTCGTCGACCGGGGCGCGATCGATGCCGGACAGCTGGCGCGAACGGATCACCAGCGACGGCGCCATGGCCGTATCGTGCGACGATGCCTTGACCGTATGCCGCGGAACTGTCGCCGAGTCGAACGCGCCCGACCAGGCGCTCGTCACCCGCGCCAGCACATCCGGAGGCAGGTCCGCCTTGGACGGTCCGGAGTTGCCGGGCGCCTTCGGCGCGGCAGGCTGTTCGACGACCCGCCCCAGGATCCGAGGCGCAGCCGGCGGTTGCGGTGCATCCGCGTTGGCCGGCGCCGCTGGCGCCGGACTTGGTAGCACGTCACCGAGCCGGTCGCGCTCCTGCGGCGCATCGGCATCGCGCGGCGGCGAGGCACTGCGGGGGGAGACGGCCCCCTGCGGCTCCGCTTCATCCGGCCACATCAACCGTCCGCCGCAATTCGGGCAGCAACCCGATCGCAACAGGCTGTCGCTCAACTCGGCTTCGCAGAACAGGCATCGCAACATGACTCACACCCTGAATCGACGGATCAGGTGCAGTTGATCCGCGCAACATCCTTGGCGCTGTCCGCTCACCAGCCCGTCCTCCGGGATGGCCGGCAGCCGACGTTCTATATCACCCTCGCCCCGCTTCTGAGGCAGGGCCGGGGAGGGGGGCGACTGTCCGCTAAAGCGGATTCCTGAAATACGTCGTCAACTGCCGGCGACACCACACGAGCGACCACTCACGGAAGCCGCGGCCCCACCGGCTCTGCCAACTCTCTCTCAGCGGCGGGAGATCGACGCACGACGCCGATTCCCTGATTCACTATCTGCTCCGCTGCAACTCCCGCGTTGTCCGACTGCCCTGTGGCCGCAGCATCCGCGTCCGCATCTTCACCCGAGTCCGACGGAGCACCCGCCGCCGGATCGCCCGCATCGCCCGGCGCCGTTGTCTCGGTCGACTCCGGTGCTTGCTGCGGCGAATCGGACCACAGGTTCCGGTCCGAGTTCGCGGGCGCCTGACGCTGCGGCGACGCATCGCGACTGTCCGCGGCCGGGTCGGTCGGCTTTCCTTCGCGCACGAGGACATCCACGATCAGCCGTTCGCTGCCGTCCGGCATCACCATATAGACGCGGTAACGCCGATCCGGCAGCCCCTTGAGCTGATCCAGGACGGCATCCAGCGAGTTCTCGTCGAACGACCCGAGCAGTCGTTCGCGTCCGCTCGGCAGCACCTCCCGGAGAACGACCTTCGCGCTCGTGCTCTCCACCGACGACTGCGACGAGGACGGCGCCTGCGATTCGTTGGTGACGACGACCGACGATTGCGGCGCGGACGGCACCGTCTGTGCAATCGACTGCGGCGGATTCAACGGCGGCGCGGGCGCCGGCGCTTCCGGCTGGAACCGCGCGATGCCGGACGGAACGTTGGCGTCGATGGTCCCGATCGACAGTCCGCCATCCTTGTCCACCACCGCGAACTGGATCGTGAAGTGCGGAATCGGATTGAGCGCCGTCGGTCCCGGAGCCGGGGGATTCTCGGTGAACTGGAACCGTGCCGTCAGCAGGAAGGTGCCGGTTCCCGTCGTCGTGATGGTCGGCGGGCCCAGTTGCACCCCGCGCCCGCCCCAGTCCCAGTTCGCCAGGTCCGGGACCAATGCGTCCAGAATTCCCCGATCAGCAAACTCCAGGTTGAGCGTGACCACGCCAATCGAGTCCACGAGGACCGGATTGAGCGAGGAGGTGATCGTCGGCGGCAGGTTGTTGACCGTCACCTGCGGCGCCGGCAACCCGGGGGCCAGCGCAGCGACGGCGACATTGTCGGCGAATTGAATCGTGACGTTGTTGATGTCCGTCGGATTCGTGCTCGGACCATCGTCCGGGAACACGCGGGTCACGTCGAACGAGTATTGCCCTGTCGCCAGTCGCGTCAGCGTGACGCTGCGCACGTCCAGCACCGGAACGCCGGCCGCGTGATCCCCCCAGTCGATGCTGACTGTCACCGGGACTGCCGGATCGAAGTCCGCCAGGCCAGGATCGACGAACGTCACACGCACCGTGACGGCGTCCCCTTCGTTGATCGCCCCGGGGAGCACGACCACGGAGACGATCTGCGGCGCCACGTTGGTCACCGTCAGCGTGCCAACCGCGGTGCTGACGGCCGCCGGCAAGACCGCGTCGGTCAGGCGGATATTGACGGTGAACGATCCGTCCTGCACAAACGCGGGGGACGTGACCGTAAACGTATGATTGCCGGCCCCGTCGGACGTCAACACGCCCGCCCCGGTCATGTTCGCAAATCCCGCCCCCGTCCCCCAATCGACCTCCACCTGGAACGTGTCGCTGAGGCCGGGATCAAAGAAATCGAAGCTGAGTGCGGCGGACTGACCTTCCGTAATCGACGGCAACGCCACGGACGCCGGATTGATCGCCGGCGCAACGTCCAGCACGGTCAACGTCGGCGAGGCCGTCGCCAATACCGTCGTGAGCGCGGTGTCCAGCACGCGGATCTGGATCGTGCGCGATCCGTCCTGCACAAATGGGTTCGGAGCTGTTGCCGAGAACTGCCGCGCCCCGCCCAGGAGCCGCGACGGTGTCACCGTCACAAAGCCGTTGCCGTCCCCCCAGTCCACCTGCACAACAAACAGGTCCAGGACGCCGGGATCGATCACATCGAACGACAACGTCGGACGCTGACCCTCATTGATGGCCGGCAGCAAAATCGACCCGGCGTCGATTGCCGGCGGAATGTCGACCACCAGGAGGATCGCCTGTCGAATGTCCAGCGACGCAGGGCGTACCGCATCCGTCACCCGCATCTGGACGGTAAAGAAACCGTCCTGGGCAAAGGCGGGCGATGTCACGGTCACCGTATGGTTGCCCGCGCCGTTGGACACCACGTTGGCGGCCGACACCGTGACGAACCCGCCGCCGGTCCCCCAGTCGACTTCGACCGTGAACGTGTCGCTCAGGCCAGGATCAAAAAACGCAAAGATCAGCGTCGTCGACTGCCCTTCGTTGATGGCCGGCAGCGAGATCGACAGCGGATCGATGACGGGAGACACGTCGCTGACGGTGAGCGATGTCGCGGCGGTTCCCACCGACGCCGTGACGGTATCCGTCACGCGGATCCGCACCGTGAAGTTCCCGTCCTGACCGTAGACTGGCGAGTTCACCGTGAACAGGTGCGTCCCGAACCCGTCAGTTACGGTAAACCCGGACGCCGTCACGTCCACGTACCCCGCGCCGTCACCCCAGTCCACCTCGATCGTGTGCGTGTCCAGCAGCCCCGGATCGAAGTACGTGAAGCTCAGCGTCGTCGACTGACCTTCATTGATCGCCGGCAGCGAGATCGCAGCAGGGGCGATGATCGGCGCGACGTCGTTCACCGTCAGCACCGGCGACGCCGTCGAGTGCACCGTCGTGAGCGCCGTGTCCAGCACCCGCACCTGCAGCGTATACAGTCCGTTCTGCACAAAAGTGCCCGGCGAGGTCACCGCGAAGTGCACCGTCCCGCCGCCCACGGCGGTCCCCGTCACCGTCACGAATCCGTTCCCGTCGCCCCAGTCCACCTGCACCACGAACGCATCCCCGCCTGGATCGGTCACGTCGAACGTCAGCACCGCCGCCTGACCTTCGTTCACCGCCGGCAGCGTGATGGTCCCCAGGCTCGGCGCGACGTCGTTGACCGTCAGCGTCGTC
>JAEUIG010000161.1 GCA_016795125.1 Planctomycetaceae bacterium
ACGCTGGAAACCCCGGCAGTCAGCGACTTGCCGCGTGCAGGTCTTCCCCCGAGGACTGAACGGGCTCTGGTCGCGCGCCTGGAGCATCCCGCCGCGCCGACGCATGCGCCACTGGCTCCACCGCACCGGCTTCTTGAACCACATACGCGCCTGGCGCAAGCGCCTCCCGGAATCCTGAATCCGGCTCCTGAATCCTTCCCTTACTGTGCGAGCAGCGGGAAGAACCATTCCTGGTTGCCGACGCTGTCCGCGCGCGGCTTGAGCGTCTGCGTGCGGCCGACGGCCGGCACCCGCAGGTTGATCAGCAACTCGAGATCGACGAGCAGCCGGTTGCTTGTCGAGAAGTAGTCGTGCCCGAACAGCGACGTGCTCGCGTACTTGGCATCGACGTTCTCCAGCAGGGAATTGACGTAACCGAACTGCCCAATGCGGCTGTCGGTGTTGACGTACCGCGACGTCTCCAGCGGAATGTCGTCTTCACAATAGTAAAGCGTGACGAGTTCGGCGCAACCAAGTCCGTTCTGCAGCCGGTTCATCATCACGAAATCGACGTCCGGTGCGGCGAGAATCACCTGGCCGAACGGCTTGCGGTCGCGGGCGAACCCTTCGGCGGCCAGCTGTCCCAGCGCGCCGAGCAGCACCCGGTTGCCCATGCTGTGCGCCAGCAGGTGAATCCGGCGATCACCCCCTGCGGCGGTCCGCTGCGCGTCCAGCATTTTCAGCACGGACTTGAGGCTGTTCACGCTGGCCGCCGAGGCCGCTTCATCGTCCGCGTAGCCCGGCGCCGTCCCCTGCGACGGCCACGAGAACAGCATCGCGGTCCCGGGAAAGTGGATGTCCATCTTCACCTGCGCCAGACGCAGCACGGCGAACTCGAACGTGTTGTTGAAGCCGTGCACCATCAGCAGCACGTCCTGGTCACGCTCCCGCAACGTGGTCCTCAGCATCGTCTGGACCTCGGCCGCCCCGAGGATGTTGACCGCATCGACATTGAAGTGCCGGTCCGGATCGCAGCGCTCCCACCACCGCGGCCGCTCGATCTGCCCTTCGGTATGCTCCTCTTCGAGAGGAAACGTGACGAAGCAACTGCCATACGTCACGGTCTCGCTGACCTCGGCGCCAAATCGCGACAGGTCCGCTGCGTCGGGATCGGCAATGTTGCGATTGGTCGCGAACAGAATCGGCTCCGCCCGCCGCCAGTTCCACGGCTTGCCGCCGTCCTGCAGACTGTTCAGCTGCGCCTGCATCGGGTCGGCGTCGCCGCCGGCCGTGTACGCCATGTACGCGTTCCGTCGACGGCGGTGATAACCGTTGGGAATCGTCACCTGGGCCGTCTCGTAGCGCGTATTGACGGTCACGTTTTCCTGGGTCACCTGCCGCTGCTCCTCCCGGTACCCCAGCGGCTGTGAAGGATCGGCGATCTTGACCGTGCGGTTCTCGATGCTTGTGCTCGACGTGCGAGCATCCCGCGGAATGCTGATTTCCGTGCGGGGCTCTGCGGTGAGCGTCATGAACGACACTTCCGTGGCGGACGCAAACTCCACCGAGTCGCCGCGGAAGGCAGTGATGTCATAAGCGATGTTGTGTTCGCCAATCGGCAGCTTCAGACCGGCGTAGGGGACGACAATACGTAACGTCCCCGTGTGCCCCTGCTCCGGCGGCGTAAACGTCACTTCCAGATGAAAGGTCCCCTGTCCGTCGCGCGTGGCGTCGGCGCTGGCCGGAATCGGTTCGGACGAGCGCTGCGCAACGGCCTGTCCGGCCGCGGGCGGAGTCTCAATGACGCGGAAGGCGCGGACCTCGACGCGCAATGGCGGATCGTCAGGATAAAACAGGGCGTCCAGTTCGAGGACGTCACCGGGCGGATTCGCCGATCCGTCGGGCGTGAGCCGGAGATCGAGATACGTTGCCGCCTGGGCGGACGACGCCGCGAAAACGGCGCCAATCAGCAATGTCAGCCAGAAACTGCGAGCCATAGCTCAACTTCTACGGGGATTGAAGAACAGCTCCACGACTCTACCCATCTCGTGTTTTGTGCGTCAACGACAGTTGAATTCCTCGCTGGCATTGCACCGTGCGGAGTGGGTAGCAGATAGTGCGTAGTGGGTAGGCAAGTAAGTGCTACCATGCCACGGGCCACCCACTACCCACTACCCACTACCCACTACTGATGCCTGAACTTCTCGCTCCCGCCGGAACATGGGATTGCCTGCGCGCGGCAGTCGCCAATGGAGCGGACGCCGTCTATTTCGGCCTCGACTGCGGATTCAACGCACGAGCCCGGGCCGCCAACTTTCCCGTCGAAGACTTGCCGCGGATCATGGCGTTCCTGCGACGCTATCAGACGCGCGGTTACGTCACGCTGAACACCCTGACGTTCTCCGACGAATTGCCGGCAGTGGAAACGCTGATCGGGCAGATCGACGCGGCCGGAGTCGACGCCGTGCTCGTCCAGGACCTCGGCCTCATCGAATTGATTCGCCGGACCGCGCCGCAGCTCGAAATCCACGCATCAACGCA
>JAEUIG010000191.1 GCA_016795125.1 Planctomycetaceae bacterium
ACTGGCATAGAGACTCGCGCGACAGTTTTAGACCACAACGACTCGGCGGGCACAACGGAAGCACCGTTCGGTCGCCAACGCGGCCTACGAAGTGATTGCCACACCAAGGTCACGTGAGGTTCACATCACATCGATAGGCTGCTGACGGGTGAAGGCTTGCCGGCTTGCGCAAATCCTCGGGTGGGCAAGTCGTCTATTACTCCCGGCGTTGACGCCGGGTTTTGCGCGCGATTCGACGTCTTGAGCCTCGTTCACGAGGCTTCTCGCAGTCGGCGCGCATCACAGCGAGAAGCCCGGTGAACCGGGCTCAGTCGGACCCGGTTCGCCGCGTGACCCGGCGTAAACGCCGGGCCTAATACCAGCACGTTGATCGCTGAATCATGTCGGCTCATCCGCACGACCTAGTTTGACGTTCCGCCGCCGATGCTGTAAATCATGGCACCATCGGCGAATCGCTCGCATTCGTCCGCGATCCACATCCCCGGCTGGGAGCATCATGATGGCCCCGTTCCACTTGGCAGTTGCCTTTCTCGGAGTGCTGGCACAGCAGGATTTCGGCAACGATCAGTTCAGCGACGAACAGGCGGCGGCACAGGCGGCGGGCGCGCTCTGCCAGTGCTTCATCATGATCATTGTTGCCATTCCGACCATCATCGGGATGTGGAAAATCTTCGTGAAGGCCGGCAAGCCGGGCTGGGCCGCGATCATCCCGATCTACAACTTCATCGTCCTGCTCGAAATCGTCGGACGGCCGGTCTGGTGGTTCATCCTGCTGTTCATCCCCTGCGTCGGATTCATCATCCAGATCATCATTTACCTCGATCTGGCCAAGTCCTTCGGCAGAGGGTCCGGATTCGGCATTGGGCTCGTCTTCCTGCCCTTCATCTTCTTCCCGATCCTGGGCTTCGGCGACGCGCGGTACCTCGGACCGGCAGTCCCGCAACCCGGTTCATCGCAGATGTAAGCGTCTCGTGGAGAGTCAACACGCACCCCGGTTGCCCCAGGCAGCCGGGGTGCCTGCGTTTGAGGGCCGGCGAAAGCAGCTTCGATTGCCGCTCCCGAAACCGCAGGATATGCTCCGCAGCGTCGTACTGGCACTCGGCCGTGTTCCTCAAGAGGACGATCTTGCTATGGCTGCAATTCTGGGACTGCTCGCGGTTGTTGCCGGCATCGGATCGCTGGTGTGCTGGGTCATGGTGCTGATCAAGCTGTTTACGAACGGCCAGGTCGCCGCCGGCGTGATTTCCATCTTCTGCGGCATCGTCGCCTTTGTGATGGGCTGGATGAACGCCGACAAGTGGAACATCAAGAACGTCATGATCATCTGGACGATCTGCATCCTCGTCGGCATTGTCGCCCAGGTCGGAATCGGCCTGTCCGCAGCGGGACAGCAAGCACTGGCGCCCCCGCAGATGTGAGGCGAGCGGAGAACTGAGAGTCCAAAACAAAGCACCCCGACTGCGTGAAGCAGCCGGGGTGCTGGCGTTTTCGGTGTCGATCAGAGTTCTTCGTCGTTCGCCGATCGCCCCCGTTTGGGAGAACTGCGGTTGAGGAGCTGGCTCGGTCGGAGACCGGCCAGAACCGTTACTTCCGCTGTCCGGCCGCACTCGCCAACTGGGCAGCCGTTCCGTTCTGAATCACCTGCAGGGCCGCTGCGACGTCCGGGTCTCCGGTCAACGGGCCGTTATACAGCTGCTCACCGACGTTCACGTGGAAGTCCGGGGTCACGCCGGCTCCGGCCATTTCACGGCCGCTCGGCGAGTAGAACTTCGCAGTGGTCAACTTCAGTTCGCCCGACACCGTCTGCAGCGGGAAGTGGGTCTGCACGGTCCCCTTGCCGTACGACTTCCGACCCACGATCACGCCGCGTCCGTTTTCCTGCACCGCCGCCGCGAAAATCTCGCTCGCACTCGCACTGTCGCCGTCCACCAGGACCACCAGGGGGATGGACCAGGTCCGCTCCCACGTCGCCTGTTCGTCCGTGTTGTCCGTCGAGTTCCGGCCGCGGGTCGCCACGATGCGTCCGCTGGGCAGGAACATGTCCGAGATGTCGATCGCTTCGTCCAGCAGGCCGCCAGGATTGCCGCGTTCATCCAGGACCAGGCTCCGCATCCCCTGCTGGTACAGGGAATACATCGCCTTCTCGAGGTCCTCCTTCGACGATTCCGAAAACTGCTTCAGCTTGATGTAACCCACGTTTCCGGACAGCATCTGGGCGCCGGTCACGCTGCTGACGTACACGCTCCGACGACGCAGGGACACGGTCCCTTCACCCCCATTGCGATTGATCCGCAGCGACACCGTGGAACCCGACGGACCGCCGATCAGTCCGGCCACCTGGTCCAGGGTAAAGCCGTTCGTGCTCTGGTTGTTGATGCCGACGATGATGTCTCCTCTCTGCAGGCCCCCTTCCGACGCCGGGCTGTTGGGCACGATGTCGTTGATCAGGGCGCCGGCTTCGTGCTTCTTCAGTTCTACGCCGATGCCGACCACCTGCTCTTCCAGGGCCGCACCGGGCCGGGCGCCCGTCTTGGCCGGAATGAAGGCCGAATACTTGTCGAGCGAATCGATCGACTCGTTCATGAACTCCAGGGCGACCGCTTCACGACGCAGGCCGAGCCGCCGATTCGAAAGTTCCGCAACATACTGCATCAGGCCGACCCCATCCGTCGCATTGCGCGCCGGCGAGTTCGCAAGCTGCAGCAGTTCGTTCTGCAGGGTTCCGGTCGAGCCGCCGGAACGATATCCGGCCGCCTGCAGGAACGCCTGGTTATTCAGCGCCTCGATGACTCCGTTGATCGCCGCACGGCTGCGGTCCTCGTAGGAGGGGGGGCTGACGTGCCGCGAATCGATCATCCGCGACGCTTCCGTATACAGCGACGCGAGCTGGTTCATGTTGGTCGTCTGCAGGAATCCCAGCATGCGGGAGTCCTGGTACCGCGAAGTGATCTCCAGCTGGCGATCATCCGCAGGAGTGGTCGTGGCCGGAGGGCCGTGCAACAAGTCAGGACGATAGATGTCGGGTGTGTAGCCGGGATTGTTCCAATCGGTCGGAGTCGAGACGGGAGGCACGTTGGTGCCGGCGGGACGCAGAGCGACTTTCAACTCGCCCGCGCCGTCACCCGCCGGGGCGCTGTTCGCAACCAGCATGAGCACAAAGGAAAACGCAAGAAACCAGCCGAAACGGATGTGGGGGATGCGATTGGTCATGGGAAGGTCCTTTTTCCGGAGTTGTTTTGGGGATGTTTTCAGTCCGCCGGTCAGTCGGCGGGTCAGTGGGCGGCGAGTTCGACTTCGACGGCCGTCGGGACGAGTCTGGCGAGTTCGGCCCGGAGCACCCGGACATTGGCCGGAGCGTCGATTCCGAGTTTCACCTTTCCGCGTCCGGTGGATATCACCTTGACGACGATCTGTTGGCCGATTTGGATCACTTCGTTCTTTTTGCGTGTGAGAACCAGCATGGCTCTGCTCCCTGGTCTTGGGTTTTTCTTGTTTTTGTCCGTGACATCCGACCGCTTCGCGATCATCATGACATCACTTGTTTCGGACGAGTGTTGTGGAAATGCAACAGGCGTGCCAATTGACTTCCGTGCCGCATTGATTTTCATTAAGTGTCTGTGTCAATGAGTCTTGTGTATTATCTGTTGTTAGACTCAAGCCCCTTTCGGCAGAACCTGCGGGTGAACCGGGCAGGAGTTGCAAATTGGGCTTGCAATAAATTCATAGCACAGAGTGATGTCAATGGGAGACATACTCGCTGCTGAATGTCAACAAATTGACCTCTCACGTTCACGGGGCTGACGACGCGATTTCGGAAGTGAAGGCAGACCCTGCGGGTTATGCAGAGGTTGACGGTCGCAACCTCGGTCTCCCAGCTGTCACTCGCAGGTGGCTATACTGCCGGAGTAGGCGACTCCCGCAGAGCCGCACGCGGAGCGTGCGGCCTATTTTGGAGGACGACATGGACGCCGTGCTCACTCGGTGCATCACCGCCATCGCTGCTGCCAGCCTGCTGCTGACCGGCAGTCAGGTCCTGGGTCAGTCGCGCGACACGTACCGCCCGCTGCGGCTGCAGATGGTTGAGCAGGACCTCGCCTCGGAAGGGATCAACAATCCGCGCGTCCTGGAGTCCATGCAGACCGTGCCGAGGCACCTGTTCGTCCGGCCGGGACTCCGTGAGCAGGCGTACTTCGATCAGGCGCTCGACATCGGCTTCAAGCAGACGATCTCGCCGCCGTTCATCGTGGCCTACATGACGCAGGTTCTCGATCCGCAGCCCGAAGACCGCGTCCTCGAGATCGGCACCGGCAGCGGATACCAGGCGGCCGTGCTTTCCGGACTGGTCAAGGAGGTCTACACGATCGAGATCGTTCCCGAGCTGGGAAAGAAGGCGGAGAAGCTCCTGAAGCAGTTGTCGTATCCGAACGTCCACGTCCGCGTCGGAGACGGCTACCAGGGGTGGACCGAGCACGCGCCGTTCGACAAGATCATCGTCACCTGTTCGCCGGAATCCGTGCCGCAGCCGCTGGTCGACCAGCTCAAGGAAGGCGGCCGCATGATCATCCCGCTGGGAGAGCGCTACCAGCAGGTCTTTCATCTGCTCGTGAAACAGGACGGCGAACTGCAGGAGACCGAACTGCTGCCCACGCTGTTCGTCCCGATGACTGGACAGTCGGAGGACGAGCGGGCCGTCAAACCGGATGCGGCGCATCCCCAGATCGCGAACGGCAGCTTCGAAGAGCTGCGCGACGACGGGCTGGCGGTGGGCTGGCACTACCAGCGGCGCACAACCGTGGAAGAGGGAACCGCGCCCGACGGGACACACTGGATGCAGTTCGAGAACACCAATCGGGGGCGGACATCGCATATCCTGCAGGGACTGGCAATCGACGGGCGGGCCGTGTCGGCCGTGGACATCAGCCTGCAGATCAAGGTGGGCGACATCCGGCAAGGCGAAAGCGACTCCGAGGTCCCGATGCTGGTCATTCACTGGTTCGATCAGAAGCGGCAGCCAATCGGCCAGAAGTCGATCGGTCCGTGGCTGGCCGAATCGGAGAACTGGCAGCGGATCTCCGAACGGGTGATCGTGCCGGAACACACGCGGGAGGCCATCGTCATGGTCGGGCTGAACGGCGCGACGGGGACGCTCGGCATCGACAACGTGCGGTTGAAACCGGAAGCGCGGTGACAAGCGCGTGGTTTAGCGGGGAGCCGGAGGCGACCGCGTCGCGATAGCGGAAAGCCGAGAGCGGAAAGCGGGGAACGGACGGTGACAGTGGCAGAGCAGTATCGTGCGGCGACGGAACGAGCGGCGATGTTCGACGTCTCGGACAGTGCGATGATCGAAGTCACCGGCCGCGACCGAGCGACATTCCTCCACAGTTTCTGCACGAACGACATTAAGAAGCTGCAGCCGGGTCAGGGTTGCGAAGCGTTCGTGACGAACGTAAAGGGGCGCATTGTCGGGCACGTCCTGGTCTTTGCAGAGGACGAATCGCTGTGGATTGACGGCGACCCGGGCACGCAAGCAGTGCTGCTCGGCCATTTGAACCGCTATGTGATTACCGAAGACGTCGAGTTTCACGACCGGACCGGCGAGTTTGCCAGATCACTGGTCTGCGGACCAGCGGCTGTCGTGACCTTGGCCGAGCAGTTCGGGGTGAGTGCCGCTCGGAATCCGATGTATGGTGGTCAGCATGGCCTGATCCTCGCCGAGTTCGGCTTGCGTCGTGTGCCCTGGTCGGTCGCCCCGGCATTCCTGTTCATGCACCAGGCCGCAGCGATGACTGATCTCGTGGCTGCACTGAGAGCGGCGAATGTCGTCCCTGCCAACGGAGACGTTCTCGAGCTCCTGCGCATCGAAGCCATGTGGCCGCGCTACGGCGTCGACCTCACCGAGGACTATCTCGCGCAGGAGGCCGGACGCACCGCGCAGGCGATCAGCTTCACGAAGGGGTGCTATCTCGGACAGGAACCGATTGCGCGACTCGACGCGCTCGGCCACACCAACCGCGAGCTGCGGGGGATTCGCTTCGAGATGCCCGGCGAAGTGACCGCCGGCACGCAGGTGCTCGATGCGATCGGAGCCGTAGAAGTTGGCGCGATCTCGTCGGTCGCGACGCATCCCGTCACGAATTGCCCTGTCGCGCTGGCGATGCTCAAGACGGTCGCGAATGCCCCGGGAACGACCGTGCTTGCCCGCACCCCAAGTGGTACGGACCTCCGCGGCGTCGTCTTCGGCCCGCCGCCAATCATCTGAATGTCACACGTGGAATTGCATCCTGCTCGCTCTCGCGGGATAGTGACGGCCAGCCTCGAAGAGGCGGCACGACGTAGCCGTGGGCGTCAGCCCACGGGATCGGCGAACCACCTGAGCGTAGCCCCCAACGGGGGGCGACACGGTCATTTGTGAGTGCCGCCCCTCTGGGGCTTCGCGTGCACGATCGGAAGGTACCGGCGGCTTACGCCGCCGGCTATGTCGTGCCGGTCCTTCGGACCTGACAACTCCGCGTCGTTGCGCTCGCGTGTGGATGGGCCCAAACAGGTTGTTACTCATGTCGCATGCACCGACTCCCACCGGAAAGCTGAACTCCGGCGCAGACCTCGGCACCGTAACCTATCGGACCGACGAGGCCGACCGCGAGCTGTTCGATCGCAAGCTGCGGGACTGGATGCCGCCCAACGCTTACGACGCTCACGCCCATCTCTACGACGTGCGGCACCTGGTGCCGGGAAGCACGCGCGAGTCGTTCTACGGCGCGCCGGAGATCGGCTACTCGACGTACGTCGAACGCACCAGCGCCTGGATGGGTGACCGCTGCCCATCCGGCGGCCTGTTCTTTCCGTTCCCAGTGAAGACCTGCGTCATGCAGGAGATCAACCAGTTCCTGTTCGACGAGTTGAAAACCGCGCCAACCTCGCGCGGCCTCATGATGCTCCGGCCAGACGACGACCCCGCCGCCGTCCAGGCGCAGGTCCGTCGCGAGAACTGGGCCGGATTCAAGGTGTATCACGTCTACGCCAACCGCCCGCACACGTTCCATGCCGACTCGGAAGAGTTCCTGCCGGACTGGGCGTGGGAACTGGCGGATGCCGACGGCCTGTTCATCATGCTGCACATCGTGCTCGACAAAGCCCTGGCCGACGAACGCAACCAGACGTACCTGCGGGAGCACTGCATCCGGTATCCGAACGCGCGGCTGATCCTGGCACACGCCTCGCGCGGCTTCTGCGGCGCGCACACCGTCGAAGGCATCCATTCGCTGCGCGGCCTGGAGAACGTGTGGTTCGACAACTCGGCGGTCTGCGAAGCGACGGCCGTCGAAGCCGTGCTGCGGACGTTCGGCTCCACCCGCCTGCTGTTCGGCACCGACTTCCCGGTGTCCGAAATGCGCGGGCACGCCATGACGCTCGGCGACGGCTTCTGGTGGCTGTATGAAAAGGACTTTGACTTCTCGCAATGGACGCTGGGATCGCCCACAAAGGTCGGCCTCCAGTCGCTGCTGGCCCTGCAGCAGGCCTGCCGCACGTTCGCCCTGCGCGACGGCGACATCGAAAACATCTTCGGCAACAACGTCCGCCGGCTGCTGGCCGACATTCCCCGTCGCGGTCCCGAGGCGACCGGCGCCCCGCGCGAGAACTGCGGCGCAAGACTCTACGAAGAAGCCCGCAAACTGATCCCCGGCGGCGTGCAGCTCCTCAGCAAGCAGCCGGAGCAGTTCGCCCCGCAGCAGTGGCCGGCCTACTACGCCGAAGCTCACGGCTGCGAAGTCGTCGACCTCGATGGCCGGCGTTATCTCGACTTCACACACAACGGCGTCGGCGCGTGTCTGCTGGGTTACGCGCATCCGGGAGTGACGGGCGCCGTTATCCGCAGGGTCACGCTCGGTGCGATGTGCAGTCTCAATTCGCCGGATGAAGTCGAGCTGGCGAAGGAAATGATCCAGCTTCACCCGTGGGCTGAGAACGTCCGCCTGGCCCGCGGCGGCGGCGAGGCGATGTCGGTTGCCAGCAGAATTGTGCGCGCCGCCACCGGACGCGATGTCATCGCCTTCTGCGGCTACCACGGCTGGGCCGACTGGTACCTCGCCGCCAATCTCAACACCGACTCGGCCCTCGACGGACACCTGCTGCCGGGCCTCAGTCCCGCCGGCGTCCCACGCGGGCTGCGGGGCACGGTGCTGCCCTTCAACTACAACAGGCTGGACGAGCTGCAGGCGATCGTCAAAGAAACCGGCGACCGGCTCGCGGCCGTCATCATGGAGCCGACGCGCAACGTCGATCCATCACCCGGTTTCCTCGAAGGCGTCCGCTCCCTGTGCGATCAGGCCGGGGCCAAGCTGGTCTTCGATGAAGTCACCACCGGGTTCCGTCTCCATCCCGGCGGCATCCACCTCAAGTACGGCATCACTCCCGACATCGCGGTGTTCGCCAAGGCGCTCGGCAACGGCCACCCGATCGCGGCAGTCATCGGAAAAGCGGCGACGATGCAGGCCGCGCAAGGATCATTCATCTCCAGCACCTACTGGACCGACGGCATCGGCCCCGCCGCAGCGCTGGCGACACTCGCGGTTCTCAAGCAGCCGTGGGTCTCGGAGCAACTGCGCGCGACAGGCGAGCAGTTCCGGCAGGGACTGACGGCCGTCGCGAAGGAAACCGGCGTGCCGCTGAAGCTCGGCGGCCTGCCGGCGACAACGTCGATCGGGTTCGATCACCCCCAGAGCAGCGCGCTCGTCACGCTGCTGACCGTGCGCATGCTATCCCGCGGGTTCCTCGCCGGCGGCGGGTTCTATGCCACGTTGGCCCACGAGCCACGCCAGGTCGATGCGTACCTGGCCGCTGCGGAACCAGTGTTCGCCGAACTGGCGGACGCGATTCAGCGCGGGGATGTCGAGAAACGAATCGGCGGCCCGGTGAAGCACGCCGGCTTCGCTCGGCTGACGTAAGTTGGAGTTCAGCCTTTAGGCTGCTTCTTCCTGTCGGTTCAGGCGTTCGTGCGACAGGCAGGCTAAAGCCTGAACTCCAACGTGACGCAGGCGGCCCGGTGAAACACGCCGGCTTCGCATGCCTGACGAGTGCCACACAAACCGTCAGGGACCCCAGCCGTTAGCCGGAGGCTCCACCTGTGTTTTGAGCCACTCAAAATACTTGGAATCCTCCGATTCAAAAATGGCCGATCCTTCCAGCATGTAAGCGCCAATCAACTCCTCGCGCGCCCGATCGTACCTGAGGAGTTCGTAGGCACACTGGCCGCGCCGCAGCAATAGAAAGGGGTTGCCCAGAGCACCGGGACATTCTGAGACCAAGGCAACTCTGAGGCGTTCGTCAGCCTGTTCGTACTCCCCTTGCAGGAACAACGCATCTGCCACGGCCGCATGTATCCAGGTAGCGGCTTCCCAATGCTCCTTCGGCTCAGGCAGGAGAGCCCAGGCAGATTCGTAGCGAGCGACTGCGTCCTTGAACTTGCCCTGTTTGGCAAACCTATCGCCTTTCGCGCAAAGGCGCTTGATTCGAAAACGCGTGACAGTGCCGAGTTCAGCCATCAGGCCATCCTCGCGGCAATGGGGTTCGAGACCGAGGATTCTTCTCTAACCAGCTGCCGTCCGCTTCGCCGCCACATCCGCGATTTGATTTGCGATATCCAAGCCG
>JAEUIG010000363.1 GCA_016795125.1 Planctomycetaceae bacterium
CGAGCGGCCGATCGTTCTTGCAGTTGACCCCATGAAACGCACTCATCAGCACGTAGTTGTTCTGCGAGTTGAGTCCTTCGCACATCGGCAGTAGGACGGCGTAGGAGAGTGGCCCCTGTTCGTCCTCGAACCAGGCGCCGCTCTTGTCCAGCTGCATCCGGCCGTTTGAGATCATGGGCGCCAGGAACGGTTTCCAGCGGGAAAACTCGGTCTCGAACTGAGCAATGCGTTCGCGGGTGGCCTGCTCCGCGGCGAGCTTGCGCTGACTGGCCTCGGCCATCGCTTCGGCCGCCGCGACCTGGCTGGCCGCCTCGGCGGCCCGGCGCTCCTCTTCCGCCGCCAAGCGCTTCCGCTCGGCGTCCACCTCGACGGCCCGCATTCTGGTTTCTGATTCCTCACGCACCTGTTGCAGCTCCGCAGCAAGCCGTTCGGCATGGCGCCGGGAGAGAATGGTCTCAAGATCGTCCGCAGCGACTTTCAGCGAACGTTCACCTCTGGGACTGTCACCGGCGACTTGCACAAGGGCCTGGAGTGCCGCCGCGTCGGAGCGGAGCTGTGTCAGTCGGGTTTCCAGTGCCTGGGAATCCTCACCGATCTCAATGCCAATCAGCTGATCGGCAGGATGGAGGACCGTCGGATCCTGCAGCGCCTGATTGCAGACCTTCCGGTATCGCAAAATCTCGGCTGCATAATTCTCCAGAACAGTTGCCGTCGGCCGCACATGGCTGCGGAGCGCCTGAAACTGCTCAACCAATTCCGGACGTGCCGCGATTCCGTGCCCCGCCTCTGTTGTGGCCAGCCGCTCAAACTCCTGCTCCAGCGCCTGCTGCCCCTGCTTCAGTTCGTCGAGCGTACGGCTCATCGCGTCCAGTGTGCGGCCGGTCTGGTCCCACTGGGCGCTCTGCCGGCTCTGGTCCACGAGCTGCTTGAACTCGGCATTGTGTACGGCCAGTTCCTGCAGCCACTGCTGCTTCTCTTCAGGGGTTGTCGCCGGCGGCGCCCGTGAGATCCGCCCGCTCACGAACAGACCTCCCGCCGCGACTCCCGCAATGATCACCAGCAGCCACGGCAGGGATGAGGCGGGCCGGAACTGAACCTCGGTGGTCTGAGCGTCGATTGCCGGGAGCGGCAGAGATTTCGGGGGCGTCTCGGGTGAGTTCTGCGAGTCGGTCATGGTGGCCCTGCTCAAAGGGGATTGTCAGGAGTCGATGGTCTGCGGCGCGACGTGCTGCGGCGTTTCTGTCGGCGCTCTTCAAACTTGCGCCGTTCCTCCTCATACATCTGCGTCAGTGGTGGGACCTCCAGGCCCTCCGACGTCGTTTCCGTGACGGCATCGATGGGCTCCGGATCGGCGGGAGTCGGCTCCGGAGTTGCGGGTACGGACTGCGGGTTAGGAATGGGTGTGTGGACCGGTGACGCGCCAAGGATGACCGGTCCCGCGCCGGGAACGACCGGAGCTCCGTCGTGGATCGAGGCCACCACCATCCGTTCATCGGCCGGGGGCCAGGTGGCTTTGAGGACCTCCTTGTACGCCGGTTCGCTGATGTGGTGCACGGAATCCATGATGAATGGCATCCCGCCGAACTGCGCATAACCAGCGCCGCGGCGGACGCAGGTGATGTTGCGGCCCGGCGCATCCGTCGCCAGCAGGATGTCGTTGATTGTCAGTCGCGTTCCCCGCTGTTCGGCCACCCCGATTCCGCGGAGCAGCCAGCCGAACAACCCCTGGACAAAGTCCCAGCGACGCACGGCGTAGACGGTTTCTCCCGCCGTATTGAGGATGTCATCGATGTCCGTCTGGTTGCCTGCGCCGAACACCTGCCGGAGCCGTGTATTCGTACGGACTGCCGGGATCAAGTCGGCGTCGATCGAATCCAGGTCCGAGAGCGACTGGTTCGACAGAATGCAGCTGATGTTCAGGCTCCGCGCCTGCTGCAGAAACATCTCGACGTTCTTCGACACGATCCGCTGGAACTCATCGACGACCAGGTACACCTGTTTGCGCGGCTTGGGATGGTGCTGGGCCGCCTCCATCAAAGAGTACAGGAAAATCCGGGCGATCTCCGCGGTGTTGGAAATCCCGGCCGAGGAGGGTAGCGCGATATACAGCACCTGCGGCTCAGTAAAGACGTCGTCCAGGTCGATAGCATGGTCGAGGACGGCCGGTGGTGTACTGAGGGACGGGCACGCGTTCAACGCCTTGATCCGGGACAGCCGGCGGACGGATGACCGCACGTGCGTCCCGGCTTCGCGAGTTTTGGGCGGTAAATTGAACCGGTCTGCATGGGCCAGAACCAATTCTAGCTCGGCCAGGCTCTCAATATGCGGATGTTCCCTCAGGGCATAATTCAACACATCGTAATTCGAGTCGCCATAGAACTTGCGGCCGTAGTCGTTGCCATACTGTAGCCCCAGCGCCGCCGTGATCACGTCAGTCCTCTGGTCGGGCGAGAGTTTGGACATGACGCGCTGCGTCAGCGGATTGAACGCGAACGACGATCGCTCGGTCACCGTGGTGAACCAGCGGAACCGGTGAGGAGGACGGGTCGAGGCGCCTTTTTGGAATTGCTCGGTGAGGCGCTGGGATTCGGTGTTCAGGCACTCGAACAATGTCTGATCGTCGGCCTTGAGGTCGACCACGATGACCGAGGAGTCTCCGAAACGCATGAGCTGGGAGATCAGGGGCAGCAGGCCACGGCTGGTTTTTCCGGATCCTGAGTCGCCTAGCACATGCACATGTTCGTCGATGACTGACCTCGGGACGAACACGGGGGTGTCATCCCGGCTATTTGTTCCCAGAAACACGCTCTCCCGTTCGAATATGTCTGTCGAGCTACGCAGGCGGTCGACCAGCATTTCCCAGTTGTCGGTCGACAAGATCCGCTGGCGCGGTGCGGTTCCGAGCAGCGCTTCAGCGCCCGCCAGTGCGCGGGACGTGATTCCGAACAGCAACCCCAGCGCCGCCGCCAACGTCCACAGGCTCGGAACCAGGACCTCCACCGTAATCCTGCCGAGTCGCTGGCTGAACCGCACGAGGAGTGCCCCCGGTTTTTCGGTCGCCTCTGCCTCCGCCGCCGCGGCGTGTTGCTGTGCAGCCGCCTCCTGATGGGCGGCTTCCCGTTGACGCAAGAAACTCTCAGCGGCGGTGGGAGGAAGCTGGGCGACCAGTTCTTGCTCGGCGGAGGTGAGCGTCAGCCCCTGGGTGCCGGTCGTGTCGGGACCAGCCTCCGTCTGGCCTGTCCGCTGGGGAGCGACGAACCGTTCCAGCAAGACCTTCATGAACAAGGGATCGAAGAACCGCGAGCCATCGGCCGACATCGCGGACGCCTGCAGCTGCACACCGGCCCATAGACTAGCCCAGGCGAGGATCGTCCCGATGAGCAGGAAGCGGCGAGCCGAACATGGTCCGACCGGAGCGCGGTGCACGCCCACGCCGTAGGTATTGAGGCGGTTGTATGTGCAGTATTCGACCAGCGCGCGGCGCAATGCACCGAGTCGAGGCAATATTCCGTACGGAGACCGGCCGAATAACGGCGGCAGGAGCCATTCCAGAATGATCGACCAC
>JAEUIG010000276.1 GCA_016795125.1 Planctomycetaceae bacterium
CGGAATCGTCACGCTGGTGGCCGGCGGCATGCAGCAGACGACCCACGAAGTCTCCAGTCGCGTCGCGCATCTGAACGGGCGGGTGATCCGCATCGAGCAGACGGCGAATGAACTGCTGCGCGGTCCGCACTTCGGGGGCGCACCAAAGCGAGACGGCATTCGCAGCGAGTCTTCGGACGACGCCGAGGCCGGAGTTTAGCGCTCCAGGTCCGTAGCCGCCCTCTCCCGGAGGGAGTGTGCAGACGCGCCATCTGCAATCGCCGGACTCTCAGCCCGCGCGGCGGCTCCAGAAAAAGAAGCCGATGGCGATCAGCGGGATCGCGATCAGGTTGCCGATCACGAGCATCTTTGACCAGGAGATCTTTGCCGGCTCGGGAACTGTCCCGGGCACTGCGGCCGGGATGGCTGCCGCCGAGGCGACGACGGCCTGCGACTCGGCACGCACGTCGCCGACGTCCATCGCACCGGCGGAGGTCACCGACAGCGGCGTCCTCGTCTGCAGGGGCTGATCCTGCAACTGCACCTCGATCGTGTACTTCTGTCCGACGATCACGTTGTCCATCGTGAAGCGTCCGTCGTCGTCGGTCGTGCTGCTGCCGCCAGCAAAGCTGATGCCCCCGTAAATCGTCATCCCCAGGTCCGGAACCACGCCGTAATTGAACTGAGAATTCTTGAGCGGTTTGCCGCTCAGGGCGTTGATCAGCCGGCCGGTGATCGTGCCGCACTCCTTGACTTCGATCGTGACGGTGGAGGCATCGGGGCCCACCTCGGTCACCTCGGCAAACTTGCCGTCCCTGGTCCGGGCGAGAACAAACGCACGCACCTGGTTGCGTTCGGTTTCGGCCTTTCCGGCGGAGTTGGCCTCGGTTTGCGACGGGCTCCACCACTGGTTTTCGGATCGCAGTTCGAGCAACGCGCCGGCGACATCCGCCCCGGTCTTGCCCGGAACAATCTGCGCGGTGAACGGACCACGATCGGCCCGGTCGATGCTGAAGTTGAATTCGAGCGACTTGTCGTCGTTCACGGTGAATTGCTGCGGCCCGGAGTTCTGGGATCCGCGCAGCAGAAACTGTCCCGGACCAACCTTGAATTCAAATCGTCCGTCGTCGTCGGTCATCGTCTGGCGGTAATGGTTGAGCGGCGCCATGTACTGGTTGGTCCGCTGCTGGCGGCTGCTGATGTCCATCCCCGACTGCTGGAGCGAGACCGACTGGCGTGGAACCGCCCGGCCGCTCGAAGCGAGCGTGATGCGTCCGGTGATTTTCGTCGGTTCGCGGAGATCGAAATCGAGGTCGGTGATGTCGGTCTTCGGCTGGACGTCAACATTCATTTTCATCGCCGCAGCCCAGTTCTGGTCGTCCACGAGCAGCATGCACAGGGATCCTCCCGTGACCTCCAGTTGATAGCGGCCGTCGGGGCCGGTCTGTGTGCTGTTCCCGAATTGATTGTTGTCCTGGCTGACTCCGCGAACGGAAATCATCACTCCCGGCGCCGGGGCGCCGTCTGGCTTCTTGGCAATTCCGCTGATCCGCACCCCGCGCTCGATCTGATAAGTCACGTTGTTGTCGGCGGACATCGCATTGAACTGGATGCGGTGCTCGTTCTGCGAATTGACCATCGGCCAGAACACGAACTCCTGCGATTTCTCCCAGGTGGGGAACCAGTCGAACGTCGCGACGCCGGAAGCGTCCGTCGTGGTCTGGAAGAGGTTGGACGACATCGCGGCGTTGAACTGCGTCCCCTGCTGACGGGCGGTCTTGTTGAACAGCCAGGGGAAAATCCGGGTGCCGGACAGCGGCTGTCCGTCGGTGTCGGTCAGGGTGACCGTGACGTTCCGCGCGCCGTCGAGCGTCAGCTGCACCGGCTCTGTAGGAAGTTCCACCGTGAACCGCTCGCCCTGGAAGAATCGCTGCTCATCGAACAGATTGGCGTAGTCGAAGCCGACGCCTCCCTGTTTGGCAAAGATCGTGCGCAACCGCGCCTCCGGCGGAATGGTCAGCGTCGCCGCGCCTGCGGCATCGGTCTGGGCGGTGACCACGTGGGAGTAGTCGCAGAGTCCCGAGACGGGGACGGCGGCAACGCCTGCGCCGCTGCCGTCGCTGACCTTGACCGCGACGCTTGCCGGTGGCGCCAGCTGCAGTTCGACGGCACGCGGCGGCGTTTCATTGCCCGTCCGCTGGAACATGAAAAACTTGTAGCCCATCAGGTCGCCGGCGGCGTTCCGCGCCACGATCGTGCGGCCGAAGAGCCCCTGCGGCGCGTAGTTCAGGGTGAATTTGCCTTCCGCGTCGGTCCTGGCGGTGATGGGCGGTTCGGTCGCACCTGCATATGGTTCCAGCGTCACTTCGACATCCGCTGCGGGTTGCCCGTCCGGCAGGACGACGGTGCCGCTGAAGGTCTGTTGCTGAGCCGGCAACTGACTCGCAGCGGCGAGAACGCCGACAATTGCGGTGGCCACCAGCGAATGCCAACGGGGCCCGACTCCCTTCAACGGGCAAACAGACAACGAACGCG
>JAEUIG010000294.1 GCA_016795125.1 Planctomycetaceae bacterium
AAGGTGTCGATCGTCGCCTGTCTGTCGATCAACCATGAACGATCAACCATCAACCTTCCCCGCCATGCCTCCCGCCGCGATCATCCTTGCCGCCGGGCAAGGCAAGCGAATGAACTCCGATCTTCCGAAAGTCCTGCACCAGGCGCGGGGACGCACGCTCGTCGAATACGTGCTGGATGCCGCCCGCAGCGCCGGAGCGCAGCGGCTCGTCGTCGTCGTCGGTCACCAGGCCGAGCTGGTGCGCGAAACGCTCGCCGGTCAGCCGGGCGTCGAATTCGCCGTGCAGGAGCGGCAACTGGGAACGGGTGACGCCGTGAAAGCGGCGACATCAACATTGGGGGCGCATGCCGGACCGGTGCTGGTCCTCAACGGCGACATGCCGCTGATCCGGAGCGAGTCGCTGTCGAAACTGCTGGATGAACAGCGGACGAAGAACGCGGCCTGCGTCGTCGGCACGGCGACGACCGCGCAAAACCGCGGGTTGGGGCGAATCGTCCGCGACGCCGGCGGCGAGTTTGTCCGCATCGTTGAAGAACGCGATGCCAGCGACGCCGAGAAACGGATCGAGGAGATCAATACCGGCTGTTTCGCCTTCCACGGGCCGGACCTGTTCACGGCGCTGGAGCAGATCCGCCCGCTGAACCAGCAGGGGGAATACTACCTGACCGACTGCGCGGAGATCCTGCGGAGCGCCGGCAAGACGGTCGTCGCGCTGCCGTGCTTCGACATTGCCGAAGCCCTCGGCGTCAACACCCCGCAACAGCTTGCCGACGTAGAAAAGGCGCTGGGATAAGAAGCAAATCACCGCAGAGTGCGCGGAGGACGCAGAGTTCTTGAAATCAATTCCTTCTCTGCGTTCTCCGCGATCTCTGCGGTAAGTCTTTTCCTTGTTATGCCAGAAGTTCCGGGACGATGTCCGCCTTGGTGATGGCGACGTCGGTGAGGCTGCCGGGGCGGCCTTCGTGGGGGTAGGTGAGCCGCTGGTGATTGAGTCCGAGGGCGTGCAGCAGCGTGGCGTGCAGGTCGTTGACCGTCATCACCTTGTCGACGGCGGAGTAGCCGAAGTCGTCGGTGCCGCCATGGACGTAGCCTTTGCGAAAGCCGCCGCCGGCGAGCCAGATCGAGTTGGCGTGGCGGTTGTGGTCGCGGCCGTCGGCGCCCTGGGAAATCGGCAGTCGTCCAAATTCGCCGCCCCACATCACGATCGTCCGGTCGAGCAGCCCGCGCCGTTTCAAATCGACCACGAGCGCCGCGCTGGGACGGTCGATACGGTTGCAGTTGTTCTTCAACGACTCGGCGTTCTTGCTGTGCGTGTCCCACGGCTGACCGGACAGGAACAACTGCACGAAGCGGACGCCGCGTTCGATGAGGCGGCGGGCGATCAGGCAGCGAGTGCCGTATTCGGCCGTGGCGGGGTCGTCGAGACCGTAGAGCGTGCGGGTCTCGGCGGTTTCGGAGGACAAGTCGAGCAGTTCGGGGACGGCGGTCTGCATGCGGGCGGCGGTTTCGAAATCCGCGATCCGCGCCGAGAGTTCACCGTTGCCGGGATACCGCCGCAGATGTTCCTCATCCAGCCGCTTGAGCAGTTCAAGCTGGCCCGCGCGGGCCGAGAGCGTGATGTCCCCCGGCGTGGAAAGGTTCGGCACCGGGGAGTCGCCGGAGCGGAACGTCGTTCCCTGGTAGTCGGCGGGCAGCCAGCCGCTGGTCCAGTTCTTGACGCCGTCGACCGGCAGTCCGGCCGGATCGGTGAGCACGACGTACGCCGGCAGATCGGCGTTTGACGAGCCGAGCCCATAGATCGTCCACGAGCCCCAGGTCGGATAGCCCGCCTGAAACTTCCCGCTGTGAATCAACCGCAACGCCGATTCGTGGTCAACCGAATCGGTCTTCAGGCTGCGGATGAGCGTGATGTCATCGACGATGCCGGCCGTCCATGGCAGGACTTCGCTGAGTTCGATGCCGGACTCGCCGTGCTTCTGGAACTTGTACGGCGATCCGAGGACGTTGCCCGCCTGGTTATTGAAGTGGACTTCGAGGTCCCCTTCGTACTTCTGTCCGTGGCGCTTGTTGAGCTCCGGCTTGGGATCGAACAGGTCCATCTGGCTCGGCCCGCCGTGCTGAAACAGGCAGATGACGGCATCGGCGGTGGGTTGATGCTGGGGCTGCCGTGCGCCGCGCGGCGGCGCTCCCTCGGCACGGGCGGATTCCGCCTGGAGCAAGTGTGCGAGCGCCCACGTGCCGAGCGCACCAGTGGTCGAGCTGTTCAGAAACGCGCGGCGATTGGTGCGGAAGAAGGACTCGAAATGCATTGGTTCATTCCTGCGCGATACGACGTGACGCCACACGAGTCATGAAATAATCGAACGAAAAAGTGCCGCAAGAACGGTTCGTGTCAAAAATAAATCTCACCGCAGAGAACGCGGAGTTCGCAGAGTTTGTGTAATGACATACCCATATCTCTGCGAACTCCGCGCGCTCTGCGGTGAACTTCTTGATGTGGCGACATTGTTACTCCACGTACAAAAACGCGTTGCCGGCGAGCAGCATGTGGCAGTAGTCGATCCAGGCGCGGTCGGCGGCATCGGGGGCGTCCGGGTATTGCTGCGGCTGCGTCCTGAGGAATTCCAGGCTGAGTTCCCGTTCGGTCTCTGTCGGCTTTCGCCCGGCCGTGAGGAGATAGACACGGTCGATGACGTCCGCGTCGTTCTCAGGCGCCGAACGGGGGACGCGCCGCGCCAGGCCCTGCGCGCGGCCGCGCACAAACTCCGAGTTCAACAGCTTGAGCGACTGGAGCGGAACGGTCGTGGACGGACGCGCCGTGCAGCTGAAAACGATCGACGGCGCATCGAACGACTCCAGCATGCCGAGCACCTGCGTGCGCTTCTGCTGCATGTACAGACTGCGGCGATGTGCGCCGGCGGCGTCCGCGGCGACGG
>JAEUIG010000309.1 GCA_016795125.1 Planctomycetaceae bacterium
TCTGGCACGAAATCCGTCCCGGTTCCAAACCGGTGTGAATTCTCGCTGTCCCGGACACTCGGGAGCACGCACCATTCTCAAGTCCGACTCCCGAGTGTCCGGGACAGTCCGGCTTCTGATCTCTGGCCTGCTGACTTCTGACCTCTGACCTCCGACCTGAAATGGCCCGACTGGGCGTCAACATCGATCACGTCGCGACGATCCGCCAGGCCCGGCGGACCATCGAGCCGGACCCGGTCTGGGCGGCCGTGCTCGCTGAGCTCGGCGGCGCGCACGGCATCACCGTCCATCTGCGCGAAGACCGCCGTCACATCCAGGACCGCGACCTCCGCGTCCTCAAGGACACGGTCCAGGTCAAACTCAATCTCGAAATGGCGGCCGACGAGCAGGTCACGCAGATCGCGCTCGACCTCCGTCCTCACCAGTGCACGCTGGTCCCCGAGAAGCGCGAGGAGATCACCACGGAAGGCGGCCTGGATGTCGTCGGCCAGCACGACCGCGTCGCGCGCTGCGTTGATCGCCTCCTCGCCGCTGGACTGGAAGTCAGTCTGTTCATCGATCCGGACGAACGGCAGATCGAAGCCTCCAAACGGCTCGGGGCCCAGTCCGTCGAGCTGCACACCGGCCGTTACGCCGACGCCGTCACAGCCGACGATCGTAATCTCGAACTCCAGCAGATTCGCGCGGCGGGGGAAGTCGCCGTGGAACGTGGATTGCACCTGCACATGGGGCACGGATTGACATACCGCAATGTCGTGCCGATCGCGCGCATCCCGGACGTCGGGGAACTGAACATCGGACACAGCATCGTCGCCCGCGCCGTCATGGTCGGCTTCACCCAGGCGGTGCGGGAAATGCGGGAACTGATCGAAGCAAGTGGGTAGTGGATAGTTGGTAGTGGGTAGGAAGAGAAGAAGCATCCACGACGTTGCGAGTCACCAACCACCACTCACCCGCGTTCCTGTCCACTATCAACGACCCACTACCCACTAAGCCAAAATGAAACCTCCCCGCCTCATCGCCGTGCTGCCCACCATGCTCACGCTGGCCAACGGCGCGTGCGGGTTCGGGGCCATCACGTTTGCCGCCAAGCTGGGACCGACGACCGTGGACGGCTCCACGCCCGTCGAAGTCGCCGTCAACGCCTCGTTCATCGCCGCAGCCCTCATTTTTCTGGCGATGGTGTTCGACATGCTCGACGGCAGCGTCGCCCGGCTGATGAAGCAGACCAGCGAACTCGGCGCCCAGCTCGACAGCCTCTGCGATGCCATCAGCTTCGGCGTCGCGCCGGCCTTTCTGATGCTGCAGTTCGTGACCAAGGAACTCGCTCGTTACGGCGGCGTGAGCTATCCGTCGCGGCTGCTGTGGACGATCGGCATGCTGTATGCCATGTGCGCGATCATGCGGCTCGCGCGGTTCAACGTCGAAACTGACGACGATGAAGACTCGCACGCCGAGTTCAGCGGGCTGCCGTCTCCGGCGGCTGCGGGGGTCGTGGCGGCGTTCCCGTTCGCGATGCCGACCGTCGTGGAACTGATCGCACCCCCCAACGGCGCGATCCTGCAGCGGACGGCCGAGTGGATCGTTCCGGCAGTCCGCACGCTGCTGCCGCTGATCACCGCTGCCGTCGCCGGACTGATGGTCTCCCGCATCCGCTACGCGCACTTCTTCTCGCAGCTGTTCAGCGGGCAGCGCAACCGGCGGCACGTGATCCAGCTTGTCGTGCTGCTGCTGGTGGTGTTCTTCGTGCACGAGCTGGCGGTGCCGTTGATTTTCCTGTGGTTTGCGTTCGCATCGCCGCTGCGAGCGGCGTGGACGAGCCTGATCGGCGACCGGCTGAGGCTGTACAAGACCCGGCAGGTTTGACACAATCGACCGATGGAAGGGTATCGTTTTACTTCGGTCGTCAATCCAGCCCGCTGCGACGTCGAGGGGTCCTCGCGCCGCGTGCGGGCTGTTCGCGTTAAGTGACGCTCCGCAGAACGATCTCGGTCTACGGTCATGTTTACAGGTCTCGTCGAAGGTCTCGGAATCATCCGCTCACTCTCGCCGCAGGGCGGAGCCGTCGACATCGCGCTGGCGCCGCCCGCAGTCATGACGGAACCGGCAGCCCTCGGCGACAGCATCGCGATCAACGGCTGCTGCCTGACGGTCGTCCACATCCGGCCGGACGAATGGGTCTTCCAGGCCGGAACCGAAACTCTGTCGCGCACAAACCTCGGCACGCTGAAACCGGGCGACCGCGTGAACATCGAGCGCTCGCTGCGCGTCGGCGACCGGCTCGGCGGACATTTCGTGCAAGGGCACATCGACGGCACCGGCCGTGTCGAACGCATCGACCGCGACGGCGAATGGGTGCACATGCACTTCCAGGTACCGCCCGCTCTGGCCCGGCAAATGGTCGTCAAAGGCTCAGTCGCCGTGGACGGCGTCAGCCTCACGCTGGTGACGGTCGGCGCGGAGTCCTTCAGCATCGCCCTCATCCCGCACACGCTCGATGTCACCACCCTCGGCAACAGAGCCGTTGGCGACACCGTGAACATCGAAACCGACATCATCGGGAAGTACGTGGAGAAGCTTGTCGGAGAAAGTAGTGGTTAGCTGGCGGTGAGCAGGAAGACGGCCGAGGCCAAGCGTCCAACGCATTCCGCATTTGGTCATTCAGGCATTCCTTCCCTTTGCACCTTTGCCCCTCCCCTGAATCCCGAATCCTGACCCCTCCTTCCATGTCCCCCGAGCCCCAAACGCAGTCCCGGATCAAGCGGCTGCTGGGCGCGCGCGGTTTGAATCCGCGCAGGGATCTCGGACAGAACTTCCTGATCGATCTGAACCTCGTGCGGTTCGTCGCCGAACAGGCGGAGCTGAGCGAGCGGGATGTCGTGCTGGAAGTCGGACCAGGCATGGGGAGTCTGACCGGAGAACTCGCACCGTTCGCCGGCGCCGTCGTCGCCGTCGAGTACGACCGCAACCTGTACGACATCGCCCGCACGACCCTGGCCGGCCACCACAACGTCACGCTGATCAACAGCGACGCGTTGCAGGGGAAGCATTCGATCGCGCCGGGAGTCCTCGACGCGGTTCGCGAGCAGTTGTCATCTTCGCCCGAACGGCGTCTCAAGCTGGTGGCGAACCTGCCGTACAACGTGGCGACCCCGGTGATGTCCAACCTCGTGACCTCGGACCTGCCGTGGGAACGGATGGTGGTCACGATCCAGTACGAGCTGGCGGAACGCATGCTGGCCGCTCCCTCATCGGCCGACTACAGCACGCTGTCGGTCTGGCTGCAGTCGCAGTGCGATATTGAAATCCTCCGCAAACTGCCGCCGAGCGTCTTCTGGCCGCGGCCGAACGTCGATTCGGCGATCGTGAAGATCGTGCCGAATCCGGAGAAGCGCGAACGGATCAAGGACCGCCAGTTCTTCCACGAGTACCTGCGAACCGCCTTTCAGCAGCGGCGCAAGCAGCTGCGCGGTCTGCTGGTGGGCCTCTCGCCGGAGCTTTCGAAGTCCGCCGTCATCGACCTGCTGGCCGAACTCGGCTGCGGCGAGAACGTGCGGGCCGAAGAACTCGCCGTCACGACGCATGTGGAATTGAGCAATCGGATTCGGAATCTTCACCGCGACGCGGCCGGAATATAATCCCGTCTCGCTTCGACACGATTTCCCGGAGGTATGAGCCAATGCAGGACCGCATCATTAATCAGGGTCTCACGTTCGACGACGTGCTCCTCGTCCCCGCGTACAGCGAGGTCATGCCGGCCGACGTCGACGTCAGCTCGCAGCTCACGCGCAACATCCGGCTGAACGTGCCGATCATCTCCAGTCCCATGGATACCGTCACCGAGGCCGAAATGGCCATCGGCATGGCCCAGGAAGGGGGCATCGGCATCGTTCATAAAAACATGTCGATCGATGCCCAGGCCCTGCAGGTCGAACGCGTCAAGCGCGCCGAGCACGGCGTCATCGTCGATCCGGTCACCCTGCCGCCGGAGGCCAGCGTCCGCGACGCCATCCGCATCATGGACGAGCGGAACATCGGCGGCGTGCCGATCATCTCCAGCCCGATGGACACCGTCACGGAGGCGGAAATGGCCATCGGCATGGCCCAGGAGGGGGGCATCGGCATCGTGCACAAGAACATGTCGATCGACGCGCAGGCGCTGCAGGTCGAACGCGTGAAACGGGCCGAGCACGGCGTGATCGTTGATCCCGTCACGCTGCCGCCGGAAGCCAGTGTGCGTGACGCCATCCGCATCATGGACGAGCGAAACATCGGCGGGGTTCCGATCACACAGAATGGGAAGCTTAAGGGAATTATTACGCGCCGCGACCTGCGGTTTCTCGATTCGAAGGACATCCCCGTCGAGCAGGTGATGACCCGGGACAACCTCATCACAGCCCATGAGCACACACGACTTAAGGACGCGGAACGAATACTCCGCGAAAACAAGGTCGAGAAGCTGCTCCTTGTGGACGATCAATATCAGTTGAAGGGGTTAATCACGATCAAGGACATCGACAAGAACCTGCGGTTCCCGCGGGCCAGCAAGGACAACCGGGGGCGATTGAGAGTGGGGGCGGCGGTGGGCGTGTTCGACCTCGAACGCGCCGGCCGGCTGATTGAGTCGGGGGTGGACGTGCTCGTGGTCGACAGCGCCCACGGACACTCCAAAAACGTCATCGAAACCGTGCGGCAGATCAAACGCCAGTGGTCGATCGACGTGATCGCCGGCAACGTGGCGACAGGGGCGGGGGCCCGCGATCTGCTCGAAGCCGGCGCCGACACCGTCAAGGTCGGCATCGGTCCCGGATCGATCTGCACCACCCGCATCATCTCCGGCGTCGGCGTTCCGCAGCTCACCGCCATTTCGAGCGTTGCGGAGGCACTGGCAGGTTCTGATGTTCCACTGATCGCGGACGGGGGCATTCGTTACAGCGGCGACATCACCAAGGCGCTCGCCACGGGGGCACATGTCGTCATGCTGGGAGGACTTCTGGCCGGACTCGATGAGAGCCCCGGTGAGATGATCCTCTACCAGGGGCGGACGTTTAAACGCTACCGCGGCATGGGGTCGCTGGGAGCGATGGTCCAGGGGAGCAGCGAACGGTATCGGCAGTCGGTCGACGGCGACGAAGCCAAGGGCAAGCCCAAGCTCGTCCCCGAAGGGGTCGAGGGACGCGTCGCCTACAAGGGGCCGCTGCACAGCCTGCTGTATCAACTGGTGGGGGGACTGCGAGCCGGGATGGGATATCTCGGCGTTCGCACGATCGACGAACTCCGCACGAAACCGCAGTTCCTGCGCGTGTCGGCGGCGACGGTGAGGGAGAACCATCCGCATGACATCGCCATCACTCAGGAATCTCCGAACTACAGCGTCGAGCACGCTCCGTCGGACGCCCACCTCTAGGCCGCAGCAGGTCTGGTCACTGCTCACGGCCTGCGCCGTCACCGCCGGCAGCCTGCTGACGGCCGGCTTCTGCCAGGGGCAGGATTCTCCCCTGGATCGCCTGCAGCAGCGATCCGGCGGCGCACGCTGGGAGGCGCTCCGCGAGCAGGCACGGTCCGCAGCGCCCACTCCGCCGCCGCGCGGCGCAGGACTGTTCGACTCCGACGACCAGCCGCAGATTGATGATGAACCGGCGCCCGATGCTCCCGCCGAAGAGGCGCCCGCGGCGCCGATCGAAGAACCGGCCGCCGCAGCCACCGTCCGTACGTCCGGAGAACGAACGACCGTTCGCACGGCCCAGGCCTCCCCGGAATTCGCCGTTCCGGCCCCGCCGCAGCACCGATTGAACATCGACACGGAAGCGCCGGCCGCCCCGGTGCCGATATCGGCGTTCCTCGACGATGTCCCGCCACCCGCGCCCGGAGCCTTCGACGAAGCCCAGCCCTATTCGCCGCTGGAGACGCAGTCCTTCGCGCTCCGGCCGATCACCGACATCCAGCCGTTTTTTGATTATTCGCCCACCGGCGGCGATCCGTGTGAACACCTCTGCCCGCCCCCGGATGGGCTGTGCCCGGACGATCCCAATCGGCTCTGCCCGGTCCCGGTCGACATGGCGATGAGCGGCTCCGCCGAGCGGTACTTCCCGCACCTGGAGTACTACTGGGCGGCCTCGAACCTGCACCACAACCCGCTGTACTTCGAAAACCCGGCGCTGGAGCGGTACGGCCACGTGCACGTCCACGACTGCGTCGAACCGGTGTACTCAATGGCCCGCTTCAGCGCGCAACTGGTCGGCCTGCCCTACCAGTTGGCCCTCGACCACGCCTGCCGCCGCCAGTACGCGCTGGGCTGGTACCGCCCCGGCGACTTCGCGCCCAAACTCGTCTACCAGCCGCCGCTGAATGCCCGTGCCGCGGCGACCGCCGCAGCGGCTTACACGGGGCTGTTTCTCCTTGTGCCGTAACCGACGATCAGGAATCCAGTTGCGCTGAAAAGGCGTAGCGGTTGCAGCGATCGCAGGGGGAGCCGTCGCGGAAGCGAATCGGGCAACCGGCGTTTTGGTGGACAGCAGGACGACCGATGGTCAAGAATGGGGACTTGCCTGTACCCCCGGAATTGACCGACGACATGTCCCAAGCTGCTGCCCTGCCGAACTCCAGTCCCGCCAAGGTCTTCACGTTCTACGCGCTGTCGGTCATTGGCGCGATCGGCGGCTTTGTGCTGATCTGCCGGTACGGTCAGGGGCTCACCGCCGCTGCTCCCGCCGCCGGCGCCGCGGAAGCGACGCTCAAGGCCGCACAGGACCATGCACTGTTCCATGTGTTGACGGCACTGGTGGCGGTCATCGTCGCTGGCCGCCTGATCGGCTGGCTGTTCAAGCACATCGGCCAGCCGGCGGTGATCGGCGAGGTCGTGGCAGGCATCCTGCTGGGACCATCGCTGCTGGGCTGGCTGTATCCCGACGCCTACGCCGCACTGCTGCCGCCGTCCGTCGCCCCCCACCTGGGAGTGATCGCCCAGATCGCGGTGATTCTGTACATGTTCCTGGTGGGGCTGGAGTTTGACGCGGCGATGCTCCAGAAGAAGGGGCACGTGGCGGTCGCGATTTCGCATGCCAGCATCATTACGCCGTTCCTCCTGGGAGGCGGGCTGGCCCTGTGGCTGTATCCGAGACTCAGCACGTCGGACGTCCCGTTCGATGTCTTCGCCCTCTTCCTGGGAGTGTCGATGTCGGTTACGGCGTTTCCCGTGCTGGCGCGCATTCTGACCGATCGCGGGATGACCAAAACCCCCCTGGGGGTCGTCGCGCTGACTTGTGCCGCGGCGGACGATGTCACCGCCTGGTGCCTGCTGGCGTTTGTCGTGGCCGTGGCCCAGGCGCAGGTTTCGAGCGTCTTTGGAATCTTCGCCCTGTCGCTGGCCTACATGGCGACCATGTTCTTTGTGGTCCGCCCGATCCTGTCGCGTGTCGCACATTCGCGGTACTTCGGCGAACTGAACCAGGGAGTGCTCGCGGTCATCTTCGTCGCCCTCCTGGTGTCCGCGCTCACGACGGAATGGATCGGCGTGCACGCCATTTTCGGGGCGTTTGTCCTCGGGGCCATCGTGCCGCACGACAGCGTGATTGCCCGCGAATTGCCGGACAAGCTGCAGAACATCATTGCCGTGCTGTTTCTGCCGGCGTTCTTCGCCTTCACCGGCATGCGGACGCGGATCGGACTGGTGTCCGGGATGGAGGCCTGGCTGATCTGTGGCGTAATTGTGCTGATCGCCACCCTCGGCAAGTTCGGGGGCACACTGACCGCCGCGAGGGTGACCGGCCTCGGCTGGCGTGACTCGGCCGCCCTCGGCGCCCTGATGAACACCCGCGGCCTGATGGAACTGATCGTGCTCAACATCGGCCTCGATCTCGGCGTGATCTCCGAGAAGCTGTTCGCCATGCTGGTGATCATGGCGCTGGTCACCACGCTCTCCACCACGCCAACGCTGCACTACATCATGGGCCGCGATCTGACGAAAGAACCGCAGCCGAGTACCATCTAGGAACGGAAGCGGATGAGGCAGGTCGCAAACCTGTGCTCGCGATGCCGATGAACCCCATCCGGAACGCGTTCCGAGTCTGGCGTTTCGTCCGGTATTCCTCTCACTGCCGGAAGCGGATTCGCCAACAATGCAGCTGGGAAGAATCTCAGAGCTTTAAGTGTCCAGTCTGCGGCGCGCAAGCCGAGGTCAGCTTTCATCCACGTGGCGACGCGTTCGCGATTGGCTGCAGCAAGTCCGCGTTGCATTGGATGGAACAAGACGACGTCGCCGCCCCTCCCGACTGGTGGCAGCGAGTCATCAGCCATGACTGGCTGGACTGATCAGCGACTCCCGCGCTTGCGCGGCGTGTCCCGGACTTCCATCTTCACGATGGACGAGCCCTCTTCCTTCTGATCGGCTTCGATCAGCAGGATCGTCTTCTCCGAGCGGACCGAGAACTGCACGTGGCTGCCGCCCTTGGGACGGCTCGTCTTATCCGTCGATGCTGCCGCCTCCTGCAGCCTCTGGACGTCTTCGTCCGACGCGGTTCCTTCACGCAGCTTGGCCAGGATGCCCGTCGCACGGCCGCTGATCAGCGTCACGGCCTGTTCCATGTCCCCTGCGGCCAGCAGCGCGAGAAAGGTCGTCGTCACTTCCTCGGCCGACGCGCGCTTGATTTCGATGGTCGCCGGCTGTCCCTGCTCACCCGCAACACCCGGAGCAAATCCTGCGGCTTCATCGGCGCCCGTGCCGAACGCCGCA
>JAEUIG010000320.1 GCA_016795125.1 Planctomycetaceae bacterium
TGCGTTCGCGCGTCCGGAGCGAGGGAGCGGGTCGGTGGCTTGACGCATTTACGTGGATGGCGCTGGCCATCGCCGCGATGGGATGGCTGGCCGCAGCCGGGCCGCGGCCGATCACACAACTGCCGTGGCTGGCCTGGCGCATCAAGCTGCTCAAGTTGTATCCGTTCCGGATCGCCGACCTCGTCGTGCCGTTTACCCTGGCGGTGACCACGGTGCGCTGGCTGAGTCTGTCGATTGCCGGCGCGATCAGCCTGCGTCGCGGCACGTTTGCGGCCGCGGCCTACACGATCGCATTCATCGCGTCGCTGTTGTGGCCGGGCGTCGACCGCAACCCGTCGCGAATGCGTCCGCAGGTTCGAGAGGACTGGATCGCCAGTTTGAATTGGATCCGGGCCGAGACTCCGCGCGATTCCCTGCTGTGGATGCCGGATGAAGACTGGGCCGTCAAATGGTTTGCCGAGCGGCCGGAGTACGTCAACTTCAAGGACTGCCCGCAGGATACGGCTGGAATCATCGAATGGTACGAGCGTCGCGTCCGACTGGCCGAGTGGAAGCGCGACGCTGCGGCGGATGGGCACTTTTCGGCCGACGAGCTCGCGATGCTGCACGAGCAGATGGGCATCACGCATGTCGCCGCGAGCCGGATGGGGCCGGTCGACCTGGAACCTGCCTACAGCAATGAATCGTTCCGCGTTTACGACCTTCGAAATAGGAACGTCGACTAGCCGCGACCGTCAGGGAGCGAACGACGCGTGATCCGCTCCCTGACGGTCGCGGCGAATGCAGCGTCACGACTAAGAAGTGGGCTTGGGTGCCACTGGCTTCGCCAGTGCATGTTAAGTTGGACGCGGCACCTGAATCGCACTGGCAGAGCCAGTGGCACCCTAAATCGGAGCAGTGACGCTGCGCTAGTTGTCAGGTTCAGGCGCTCGTTGCGGGCGCTGCGGCGAAGACGCGCTGGTAGTTTTCCAGGGCGACGCCGCCCAGCCGGTGCGCCATCTGCTTCCACGCCTCGTGCCGGTAGTCCCACATGTCCGATCGGCCCACCTGCTCCAGCCAGTCGCACAGGTGCAGGCAGACGAGGTCGTCGAAGTCGCGCCGCGTCATTTCCATGATCTCGCCGGACTCGCGATTGCGGATGCGATACGGACCGTCCGACTGCAGCAGCGCGTCGAACGTGCTGCGGTCCATCAGGCAGTTGACGTACGCAATCCATTCGGCCCGTTCGCCGATCAGCGATTTGACCTCATCGCGCCGTTCCAGCGGCAGCGCCCAGCGGCGGAACATCTCGGTGCCGTAGATCGAATGGAACAAGCCGGCACGGCAGAGATCGCGGTCGCAGCCCCAGGCATCGAGGTCCTTGTAGACGCCGATCAGGTGGGCGAGAAACCCCTTCTGGCCGGAGTGCGGCACGTCGTCGATTCCCAGGGTGCCGAGAAACGCGACCATCTTCCGGTATTCGGGATCCATGCAGAACTCCTGAAGGGCCGCCACGCTCGGCCGCGATAAGTTCGCGGTTGCTGATGCCTGGCATTCTCCAGCAACGGTCCCCCGCTGGCAACTGTGTCCGGGAGCGGGCGACTTGCAGGGCACGAAGTGAACCACGGAATACGCGGAACCCACGGAACAGAGAAAAGGAACCGCGAATGATCGCGAACCAGCCCAGAAATGAAGACCGGCCTCGCGGTCAGGAACGCAACGAACGATCCTGGCGCTGCAAGTCCTTCCTCTTCGATGATTACCATACCACTGCTTCGAGGTCCTTCTGAGTGACGCTGATCGACGCGCACGAGAGCGACATTCGACGCTGACCCGGCCGGCGCCGTCGTGCCGGCCGCTTGACAGTTCGGAGCGGGATTCCTATCGTTAAGTGACTCAGCCGCTTCGGCTTCGGCGAATTCTGGTGTGCAGGCGCGCAAGTTCGTTCGCCAGCCCCGGATACGTTGCCGGGTGGTTGAGGGTCGAAGTACGAAGCACGGCCTTCGCCGTGGCGGGAGATAGTGAACGTACTGTCGTTCCGTCACGGAGTGCGACCGCGTTGGTGCGAGGTTGCTCATGTAAGCGCAGGTACAGAAATTGGCCGGTGCTCCGCAACTTCCTGCGGAACGTTGACGTCAGCAGGGCGTCTGCGGTCCGTCAGCGGATGTGTGTGTCCCGGCCCTGGCGACGGAGTAAGTGGGACTTAGGGCCCACTTTTTTTGTCGACTGATTGGGGGGCGAAGCGGCGAGAAAAATCGAAACACCTGGCTGGCGAGTCAAGCGGCCGGCGCAAGCCCCTCGTGGGGCGGTGCGCTGCAGATTGTGCGGTACCTTCGAGACGCGGCAGGACGTCATGAACAGCGACGAAGTTCTCAGAATTGTCGACGCGATTCATCGCGACAAAAACATCGACAAGGAGATCGTGTTCGAAGGGATCGAGCAGGCGATTCTCTCTGCGGCCAAGAAGCATTACGGCGAAGAGAGCAATCTGGTGGCGACGGTCGACCGGGTGTCGGGTCAGTCTTCGGTGAAGCTGGACGGCCAGGAGATTCCGCAGGAGGAGATGGACCTGCTGGGCCGGATTGCGGCTCAAACCGCCAAGCAGGTGCTGATTCAAAAAGTTCGCGAAGCCGAACGGGACGCACTGTACGACGAGTTCAACGCGCAGCGGCACGACCTCGTCAACGGCACGGTGACGCGGATCGATCATGGCGTGGCGATCGTCAACCTCGGGAAGGTCGAGGCGCTGCTGCCCAAGAGCGAGCAGATTCCGGGTGAGCAGCATCGCGTCAACGAGCGCGTTCGGGCCGTGGTGCTGGAGGTTCGCAAGGTGGGCAGCCGGATCAAGGTGATCCTGTCGCGGAACCATCCGGAGCTGGTGCGGCGGCTGTTCGAGGTCGAGATACCAGAAGTCTCCGAGAGCATCATCAAGGTGCAGTCGCTGGCGCGGGAGGCGGGTTACCGGTCCAAGGTGGCGGTGTCGTGCATCGACAACAGCATCGATGCGGTCGGGGCGTGCGTCGGCGTCCGTGGCTCGCGCATCCGCAGCATCGTGGACGAGCTGGCCGGGGAGCGAATCGACATTGTCCGCTGGAACGATTCGCTGCAGGTGCTGATTCCGAATGCCCTGCAGCCGGCCGAGGTGGAAGACGTCATCCTCTGTCCGATGCTGGGTCGCGTGATCGTACTGGTTAAAGAAGATCAGCTGTCTCTGGCCATCGGGAAGAAGGGACAGAACGTCCGGCTGGCGTCCAAGCTGGTCGGCTGGGACATCGAAGTGATGACGCGGGAGGAGCTCGACGAACAGCTCGACCAGTCGGTGGCGGCGTTCTCGGTGGTGCCGCACATTACCGAAGAGCTGGCGGAAGTGCTGGTGTCGCAAGGCTTCTTCAGTTTCGACGATCTGTCGGTGATCGAGCCCGATCAGCTCGCGGAGCTGGGCAGTCTGACGGAAGAACAGTGCGACGAGATCGTCGCCTACGCGGATGTGGAGAGCGCCCGCGAGGAGAAAGAGGCCGAAGTCAAGAAGGAACACGCCCGGCAGACGCGGCTGGCGGATGCGGCGGCGGCAGCCGAGGCCGCTGAGGCGGCGGAACAGGCTTCCGGCGACACTCACGACGCCGGGTTGGCCCAGGAGGTCGCGGCGGACCTGGAGTTGGCTTCGCAGGAAGTTGTGGCGACGGAAACAGAGGCGGTCGGCGAGGAAGAGTCTGTCAAGTCGTCGGTCGCGGATGCTGCGGCTGTCGGCAACGCACAGGACGACCTGGCGTCGATCGGCATGGGAGGCGAGTCGTCGCAGGGCAACGGTGCGGCCCCTGAAAACGTGGAGGCTGCGGGGGATGCGGCGGCAGCGGAGCAGTAAACGAGTGCGGGTGCGTCCGGTCGCCGCGGGGTGATGGCGGCGGTGGATGCCGAGCAGCGAGCAGCGGGCAGCGAGTTCACTGTCCCGAATCAGGGTGAACTTCATGAACTGAATCGAACGTTTTCAGGCGATAACCGCGAGGCGAGGTTTGAACGAGAAGAAGATTCGCATCTTCGCATTGGCGAAGGAACTGGGGATCGACAGCAAGGAGTTGATTCAGCACTGCAACGATGCAGGGCTGGACGTCAAGTCCTCGTCACTCGCCAGCATTACGCCCGACGAGCGTGATGTGCTGATGGCACATCTCGCCAAAGTGCGCACGCCGGCGTCGGTGAAGCCGGATGAGGTGGTCAACCCCGCGCGCGACGCGTCGGCGGCCGATCGCGTCGGGAGGGTGCGGTCGATTCGCACGCTCGGCCCGCTTGGAGCAATCCGTCGGCGAACGCGGGATGAAGACGAGCCTGCGGCGGAAGAACCGGGGCCGGTGACCGCTGCGGCCGTCGAGATTCCAGAAGCCGGGCCGCCTCC
>JAEUIG010000327.1 GCA_016795125.1 Planctomycetaceae bacterium
CGTATGATTCGTTCGGGGACTTCCTCCGCCGCACGCGGCTCAGCAACGCGGTGTTGAAGAAGCTCTCTCACGCCGATGTGTTCGGCTCGCTCCGGCTCAACCGACGCGCGGCGCTGTGGCAGTCGCTGCCGACTCAATCACGTTCGCTGTTCGACAACCTGCCGGACGAGGAGATCCCGGCAGCATTGCCGCCGATCACCCTGTGGGACCAGGTCGCCGGGGATTACCGCGCGGCCGGGCTGTCGCTGCGCGGGCATCCGCTGCAGTTCCTCCGCACGCAACTGGAGCAGCGCGGCATCGTGGCGGCGGCCGACCTCGCGCATCTGCCGGTCGATCGTCGTTACCGGGTGGCGGGGCTGGTCCTGCTGCGACAGCGGCCGGGAACGGCCAGGGGAATCACGTTCGTCACGATCGAAGACGAATCCGGGCCGGCGAATCTCATCATCCGGCAGGAGGTGTGGGAGCGTCATCGCGACGTGGCGTCCCGGTCCTCAGCCATCATCGCTCATGGAAGCCTGCAGCGCGTCGAGGGAGTGATCCACCTGCTGGTGGACCGTCTGCAGGACCTGAGCCGCCTGCTGGGAGGCGTCGACAGCCGTTCGCGGGACTTCCACTAACAGGTTGTTTCAAAACTACGTGGATCAGGCAGCCTGCCTGATCGAACTGCCGGAGTTACAGACTCTCATGCTGGCAGCATGAGCCACGAAGCCGAATTCTGAAACACCCTCGAAATGGCGGAAGAATGCACGACAAAAGAACGAGAACTCGGAATTCGACGTACTGACTTGCCAGCAGATTCGGTGCGGCTAGACTTTGGCACGGCAACACGCCCGTTATCTCCCGGAGAGGTGGCAGAGTGGCCGATTGTGCAGCACTGGAAATGCTGTGTCTCCGAAAGGGGACCGGGGGTTCGAATCCCCCCCTCTCCGCTCATCGTTTTGGCCTCGCCGTAACCGGAAGTGACTGCCCCGGTTATCGTTGAGAAAATGAATGGCACATCGAGTGTGCCATTCACCGTGCCATTGGCGAGTGAAAAGGGCGTTCTCCAAGCGATTCTCAATCCGGCTCAGCGGCGGCACCTCGCTTTTCAGGAACAGGGGAATCGTCGGCAGTAATCAGGCCGGCACAAACATCGACGCGTTGCTGATGCTCTTGCGTAGCGCAATCGTGCAGGTGGTCGTAGCGCTTCACCATCCGGCTGCCGGTGTGTCCCAGCCAGCGCATGACCACGAGTTCCGGGACGCCGCTGTTGGCGCAGGTCGAACAGAGGTAGTGCTGGAAGCTGTGCAATCGGCCACCCGCCACGATCCGCCGTCTTTCCGTGGCTGATCAGCCACGGCCCCATTGCAGCGAAGCTGGCGGCGGACCTGCAAAAACAGAATCCCGGCCTTCCGTGACGTCGTCTTCCCGAACTAGCGAGTGTTCGAAACGTCGGCCGGCAGAATCTCGAAGATGGCTTCGATTTCAACGGGACAGTTCCCGGGCAGCGCGGCGACGCCCACTGCGCTGCGAGCGGCCTTACCGGATTCTTCGCCGAACACCTGGATCATCAATTCACTGAATCCGTTGATCACCTGGGGTTGCTGGGCGAACTCCGGCGTGCAATTGACCATCCCCAGCACTTTGACCAATTTCACGACTCGGTCGAGACTGCCGAGCTTGTTCCGCACGGTGCTCAGGATGCTGAGTCCCACATCGTGGGCTGCGTCGCGTCCCTGTTCGAGCGTGAAATCCTGTCCGAGCCGTCCCGGCAGCGGTTTCCCTTCCGCGGTCAGCGGAATATGACCAGCCGTGTACAGCAGGTTTCCGGTGATGGCCGCCGTCACGTAGACGGCGACCGGCTTGGCCGGATCAGGGAGCTTCAGGCCGAGTTGCTGTAATCGCTGTTCGTGACCTGGGTCGGCTTCCGCGCCGGCGGCGTACACGTCACCGATTGCTCCGCGCGGCAGACTGCCGGCGAGCCACCAGCCGGCGACGGCGCCGGTCGACGCCAACAGTCCTTCGCGGAGGAAACTACGACGGGTTGAATCCTGAGGCATGCGTGTTCTCGGAATGAAGGATCGATGGGATAGCAGGTGCTGGACAGACATGCTGCAGCCGGCCACGAGTGTGTCATGTGAGCCTCACTGGCCGGCGGCTGCCTTTCGGCGTGTTTCCTGAAGCAATTCCGCCGCCTGCGGATATTGCGGATAACGTCGCAGGATTTCGGTAAGCCGTTCCGCAGCTTCGTCGAAACGATTCTGTTTGGAGAGATAACTCGCCAGCTGAAAGAGAATCTGCGGATTGCGGGGGCTCAATTCCGCGGCGCGGGCGACATGCTCGATCGCCGCGTCCAGTTCTCCCTGCTCGGCGAGGAACACGCCGTAATTGAACTGGCCGACGACTGAGTCCGGAAACGCCTCCAGTCCGGCCTCGAAGGCTCGCCGCGCTGCTTCCAGATCATGCTGCTGGTACAGGATGGTCGCCAGATTGATGTGCGCCATCGCCGATCCCGGTCGCGCGGCGATCGCGGCTTGATAGTGCTCAATGGCCGCAGATGATTCTCCCCGGCTCTGGAGCAATTTGGCGAGATCAAAATGCGCATCGTGCGACTCGGGCGTGACCTCCAATGCCGCTCTATAGACGGCGACGGCATCATCAGGTCGGCTTTGCATCTGATACGCCGTCCCGAGCGTCAGCCGGGCCGTGGTATACTCCGGGGCCTCGTCGATCACCCTCTGAAGTGCGGCAATGGCTTCGTCAATCCGGCCGGAATTCATCTGCTGGCGGGCCGCGATCTCATCGTTGTAGATATGGATCTTGTCTTTGACGTCGGGCAACTCCGCGACGTCGTCCACTGGTCGGGACGTGCCGCTGACGTATCCCAGAGCTTCCAGCTGGCGCCGTTCGTTATCCGACAACTCCCGGTGAGAGTCGGCAGCGACGATCATTTCGGCCTGCAGGTCGTCCAGCGTTCGCTGCATCGCCTCGCATTGCTCTCGATGGGACGCCGCCAGATTCGTCAGTTCCTGCGGATCGGCGCGCAGGTCAAAGAGCTCGTCGCGCGTCGTATCGACGAATTTCCACCCGTCCGTGCTGACACACTTCAGTGGCGCCCAACCGAATGCTGCAAAAGCGGAGACCGTTTCAGAGTAGGTCGCGCGCTCGGCGATGGCCTGGCCGGTCAGCACGGGCTTCAGGCTCACGCCGCTGGTATGGACATCGGCGGGCACCTGCAGGCAATCCAGCACCGTCGGGAGCAGATCCACCAGGGAGACTGCAGCGGCGCTCCGATGTCCGGGAGACGTCAGCCGCGGCGACGAAAAGATCAGCGGGACTCGCAGAGTGGAGTTATACAGCAGGAACCCATGTTCCAGCTCCGCATGATCGCCAAAGCCTTCGCCATGGTCACCGGCAATCACGATCAACGTGTCGTCGTAGCAATCTGTTTCGCGGAGATGTTCGACGAGGCGCGCGATCTGAATGTCGGCGAAGGCGATGTCTCCGTCGTAGGGCCGCTGCGCGAATCGGTTGTCGAAGATTTCGGAGTGCGCGTCATACGGAGCGTGCGGGTCGAACAGGTGCACCCAGCAGAAGAA
>JAEUIG010000348.1 GCA_016795125.1 Planctomycetaceae bacterium
GGCGTTCGATGCCGACATCACGCGGTCGGCGACGTTCATGCTCAACCGCGAGGATGGGATGGGCATCAGCGACACGTTTCCGCTCAAGCTGGGCCTCACGCGCACGCACCATAACCTCTCGCATGCGGAAGACAAGGACGGCCAGCTCGAGTTCGCGAAGTACGACTTGTTCCTCAGCGAGCAGATCGCATACTTCCTCGGCCGCCTCAGCGAGTTCCACGATGCGCAGGGCACTGTCCTGGATAATTCGATCGTCCTGTTCGGCAGCGGCGCCAGCACGACGCACAATCCGCTCAACCTCCCGACGCTCGTCGCCGGCGGCGCGAACATGGGGCTGAAACACGGCTCGTACTGGCGGAAGGAGAAAACGCCGATGTCGAACGCCTACCTCAGCATCCTGCGGTCGCTGGGAATCGAGGTCGGCTCCTTCTCCGACAGCACCGGCACCCTGTCGGACAGCATTTTCAGCGTATAGCTGCGATGCGCAACGGAATTCCTGCGGTAAGGTTCGCAAGCAGCGTCAAATCTGGCGCTGGAGGTCGACTGGTGCAGCGTCACGACTAAGAAGTGGGTTGGGTGCCACTGGCTTCGCCAGTGCATGTTACGTTGGACGCCGCACCTCGTTCGCACTGGCAGAGCCAGTGGCACCTTGAATCGAAGCAGTGACGCTGCACGAGACATAATCAGAATGGAATTGCGTGACGCGCGGCCGAAGCTCGGACACGATTGCCGCTGCTTTGTCATCTGCGTCGATCCTTTGAAGTCCGCGTTCATCTGCGTTCCATTCTTCGTCGCTGAATCACATGCGGATCACGCAACTCGACACCGTCCTGACGAACGCCGGGCTGCGCAACTATCTGTTCGTGCAGCTCACGACCGATACCGGCCTGACCGGACTGGGTGAGGCGTCGCTGGAATGGCAGGAGCGGGCAGTCGAGTGCCTGCTGCAGGACTGGGTGGCCGAACAGGTCATCGGGGCCGATCCGCACGACGTGGCGACGCTCGCCGCGAACATGATCCGCGACCAGTACCAGGGGGGGCCGACGATCCTCACGGCCATCAGCAGCGTCGAGGTGGCCTGCTGGGACCTCATCGGCAAGGCGAATGGCCGGCCGGTCCATGAACTGCTGGGAGGCCAGGCGCGCGAATCCCTCCCCGCCTACGCGAACGGCTGGTACGGCGGGGCCGTGACCCCGGCCGACTACGCCGAGCGCGCCCTGCACGTCGTTCGCCGCGGCTACCGGGCGATGAAGTTCGACCCGTTCGGCGTCGCCTGGAAGGAAATGACTGCTGGCGAGATGCGGGAAGCAGAGAGCATCGTCGCCGCGGTGCGACATGCGGTCGGCGACGACGTGGAACTGATGATCGAAGTCCATGGCCGCCTGTCGACCGCGTGTGCCATCGAGATGGGCCGCCGCCTCGCGCCGTACCGGCCGGCATGGTATGAGGAACCGGTCTCGCCGTGGGACCTGGACAGCCTCGCTCCTGTGCACAAGGCGTTGCCGTTCCCCCTGGCAACCGGCGAGCGACTGTACATGCTCGAAGAATTTGAACGGCTGACGACGCTGCGTGCGTGCGAGTTTGTCCAACCTGATCTGGCGCATTGCGGTGGGTTATCCGTCGGCCGGCAGATCGCCGCGCTGGCAGCAGCGCGCGGGCAACGTGTCGCTCCCCATTGTTCGATTGGACCGGTGGCGCTATGCGCGGCCGTGCATTTTGGCTGGGCCACGCCAAACGTCGCCATTCAGGAGAACTTCGCGGACTACGACGTGCCGTGGCGCGATGCACTCGTGCGAGGCTGGAATCCATGCCGCAACGGACAGTACCTGCTGCCGGAGGGACCGGGACTCGGGATCGAACTGGACCAGGCGGTCTGCGCTGCGCACCCGCCGCTGAAGAACCCGTTTCCGTCGCTGTGGGACAATCGCTGGCTCGAGGAATTCACGAAGGCCGGCGCGAAGGACTAAGCTGACCACGGAATGAACGGAAGGACCGCGAATGAACACGATTCCGCGCGAACGCCAACCGGCAAAAGAAAGAACCGCTGATCAGCGCTAATAGACGCTAATGAGAGTGCTGACATTTCGTTCTGGCCACACTTTATCAGCGTCTATAAGCGCTGATCAGCGGTCCCATCTTCGATCCTTTCCTGCAATTCCCGCGTATTCGCGTTCATTCGCGGTCCCCCATTGTTGCAGCGTCCCTGTCATCGGTGGTTCTCCTGGAGCAGGAAGGGCTGAAAGTTGCTTGCCGTCCGACTGAATTCGACGACGTACCCGGTTGAACCGGCTGAGCGTGCCACGCTGGAAGCGGTCGGTGCGCGCGTCCTGAACATCGAAGGTCAGCAGCCGGCTGAGATCCTCGCAGCGGCGCGAGATTGCGACGCCCTGCTGGTCGTGTCGTCGAAGGTGCCGGCGGAGGTGATTGAACAGTTGACTCGCTGCCGTGTGATTTCGCGACTGGGTGCGGGCACGGACCGGATCGACGTGGAGGCGGCGACGCATCGGGGGATCGTCGTCGCCAATGTTCCCGACTTCTGCGTCAACGAGCAGGCCGAGCACACCGTGGCCCTGCTGCTCGGGTGGGTGCGACGCCTGCCGTACATGGTCGATGCGATGCGGCGTGGGGAGTGGACCGCGCGGCAGCATTCCGGGGTCCATCGACTGGCGGGACAGACGGTCGGCCTCGTGGGATTCGGAGCGAGCGCGCAGGGAGTCGCCGCGCGGCTGGCCCCATTTGGCGTCCGGCTCCAGGCGTGGGCGCGCAATCCGGCGAAGGCTCGCGCAATCGCAGAAACACTGGGAGTGCAGCTGGTCGGGTTCGACCAGTTGCTGGCCGAATCCGATTTTGTCTCGTTGCATCTGCCGCTGACTCCGGAGACGCGGGGGTTGCTCGGCGGGCAGCAACTCGGCCGGATGAAGCCGACGGCCGTCTTGATCAATACTTCGCGCGGCGCAATCATCGATGAAGCGGCGCTCGTTGCCGCACTGGAATCCGGCAGGCTGGGGGGCGCTGCACTCGACGTCTTCGACGGCATCGACGTGTTCGCGCTGCCGGGTCCGCCGCCGGACCATCCGCTGCTGAAACTCGAAAACGTCCTCTGCACGCCGCATTGCGCGGGCAGCTCGGTGGAGTCGTCGCGAGACTCCAAAGCCCGCGGCGCCCGAAACGCGGCGCTGGTGCTGCAAGGCCATAAGCCGGGCTCGATCGTCAATCCCGAAGTCGTGCCGCGCGGCGGCCCGTTGACGAATGCGCCCTGACGAGAGTGATGCATCGCGAGTATTGAGCCACGGAGTTTATCCCCGTGGGAAGTCGCGCGCCCCGACTCTGAATCGGAAACCTGTCGATGCCAGCCCCGACGCTATTGGCAGACGAACTGCTGACTCGCAGCCGCACCGTCCTCGCGCAACTCGACGGCGAGATCGCCGTGCCTGGACTGCAGGAGCCAGTCGAGATTCTGCGAGATCGCTGGGGAATCGCACATATCTACGCGCAGAACACTCACGACCTGTTCCTCGCCCAGGGCTATTCCATGGCGCAGGACCGGTTGTTCCAGGTCGACCTGTGGCGGCGGATTGCGCGCGGGGAGGCCGCCGATCTCTTCGGACCCGCTGCCGTTGCTGCCGACCGGTTCGCCAGGCTGCTCCGGTATCGCGGAGACATGGCCGCCGAATGGAGCTGTTACGCGCCGGATGCCCGCGACATTGCCGTGGCTTTCACGGACGGAATCAACGCGTACATCGATGCTGTGCAGCAGCGGCTGCCGATCGAGTTCCAACTGGCGGGTTACGGTCCTGAGAAGTGGGAACCTGAAGACATCGTCGGCCGAATGTCGGGCATCGTGATGTCCGGTAACTGGGAACTGGAGATCGCGCGGGCGCAGCTGATCGCGGCCCTGGGAATCGAATCCGCTCGCATGCTTGCGCCGACCGATCCGCCGCAGGACTTCGCACCGCCTCCGGGCGTCGACCTGCATAGTCTTCGCCGCGAAATCCTGTCCGGCATTGAGGCTGCGACACGCGGGCTGACGTACTCAGCGTCGCGATCGGAAAGCAACAACTGGGTCGTCGGCGGCGCGCTGTCGAGTTCCGGGAAACCGATGCTGGCCAGCGATCCGCATCGGTCCACGACGCTGCCGTCGCTGAGGTACCTCGTGCACCTGAATGCACCGGGATGGAATGTGATCGGCAGCGGCGAGCCGGCGCTGCCGGGCGTGGCAATCGGTCACAACGAACGGATTGCCTGGGGCTTCACGATCATCTGCGCGGACCAGGCCGATCTGTACATCGAACGGACGCACCCGGAAGATCCACGGCAATACCGGGTCGGCGATCGCTGGGAAGCGATGGAGATCGGGCACGAGTCGATCCGCGTGCGTGGGGAATTGGACTCGCGTTCCCACGAACTTCGCTTCACCCGTCACGGCCCGGTGATCTACCAGGACGAGAACCGGCAGATCGCCGTTGCGCTCAAATGGGCCGGGAGCGAACCGGGCGGGGCGGCGTACCTGGCGAGCCTGTCGGTCGATCGCGCGCAGCATCGCGGCGAGTTCCTCCAGGCGCTCGCACGCTGGAAGATTCCCGGACTGAATTTCGTGTACGCCGACATCGATGGCGAGTTCGGCTGGATCGGCGCAGGCGCGATACCGGTCCGCAAGCAGGGCAACGGATTGCTGCCTTCACCGGGAGAGACCGGCGAGTACGACTGGGAGCGGAATCTCACGGTCGCTGAGCTGCCGCAGACATTCAACCCGGCGTGCGGTTGGGTCGCGTCGGCGAATCACAACATCGTGCCACCCGGATATTCGCCGTTCATCAGCGCTGACTGGTTTGCGCCCTATCGCTACCAGCGGATCGCATCGCAACTGGAGGGTCGGCGGGCGCTGACTCTGGCCGACTTTCGGCGATTGCAGCACGACACCGTCTCGCTTCCCGCGCAGCATCTGCAAGCGGTCGTGCGTTCGGCGGCGTTTCCGGCCGAGTTTCAGGTGTGGGTGCAGATGTTCCTGACGTGGGACTGCGATCTGTCGGCAGCGTCGGAAATCGGCGCGCTGTTTTCCGTCTGGTCGCAGGAACTGCTCTCGGCCATGTACGACCTGCATCCGGGTTTCCCGCCGCCGACTGACCGGACCGATCTGCGGAGCCTGCCAGTCATTCTGGAACAGCTGTCGAATCCTACGCCCGACTGGTTTGGCGCGAATCCGATATCCAGGCGCAACTCCGTACTGCGCGACACGCTGAAGGCAGCGATTCTGCGCCTCAACACGCTCCTCGGGGATGGTCCCGCGCTCTGGTCGTGGGGCAAGGTGCATCTGGTCACGTTTCATCACCCGCTGGCCGGTTTGGGAACGGAGTTCGCGAAGGCGTTCAGCCTCGGCCCCTTGCCACGCGGCGGCGACGACCACACGCCGATGAATACCAAGTACGACCAGAACTTCCAGCAGGTCCACGGCGCGACATTCCGGCAGGTCCTCGACCTGGCCGACTGGGACCGGGGCCTCGCGACCAGCGCGCCTGGCCAGTCCGGACAGCCGGGAAGCCCGCACTATGCCGACCTGCTCCCGATGTGGGCCAAGGGAGAGTACTTCCCGCTGGCGTTCTCGCGGCAGAAAGTCGAAGACGTCACACAACACCGGCTGATGCTGATGCCGCCGACGTGAGCGAAGGGTTTAACTAGAGCGCATCCACGTTAACTATAGCGGTAGCCGCAGTGCCGGATGTGGTTCCGGCATTCGCTCTCACTGAACGCATCCAGCAACTGACCGCACACCTCCCATAACGACTCCACCGTCCGC
>JAEUIG010000356.1 GCA_016795125.1 Planctomycetaceae bacterium
GGAATCCGAGTCGGCGGCGGGAGGAGGCGGCCTGGACTTCGGACAGGCCCTGCTGCATCGCAAGTGGATGCTGCTGTTCCTCATCGCGCTGGGCGTCGGCGCCGGATCGCTGGTCCATTCCCGCACCGAACCCGTCTACGCCTCCTTCGCCAAGCTCTACATCCGCCAGAACCAGCCCACCCTCGTGGACGGCGCCGGACGGACCGGACAGAAGAATCCGCTGGAGACGTACTCCGTACTGATCTGCAGCCCCAGGATTATCCAGAAGGCGATCGCCGATGGATCGCTCCGGGACCTGCCGTCGCTCAAGGGCGCCAGCGCCGCCGCAACGATCATCGGCGGTCTCACCGCCGCGCCTCACGAAGACAGCACCGACTATTTGATGCTCTCGTATTCCGGCAAGAACCAGGCCGATACGCAGAAGATTCTCGACGCCGTCATCAACGCCTTTGTGCAGGACCTGGAAGACTCGAGGTCCACCATGGCCGCCGGCGACATCAAGATCATCACCGACGCCCGCAACAAGCTGCAGGCCGAGTTGACCGATCTGGAAGCAAAGTATGCGGAATTCCGCAAGACCGCCGGCCTCTTGTATACGCAGGATGGCGGGCTGAACTTCCATCAGCAGCGCCTCACCGACATTGAGAGCAAGCGCTCAGCGCTGATGATCGAAAAGTCGCAGACGCAAACGCAGCTCACCGCGATCGAGAAAGCGCTGCAGGGCGGCGCCAAGCGCGAGGCCCTGCTCCTGATGGTCGACCAGCTGGACCAGAATTCGGGTGCAACGGCAGTCGGGGCGGAGCCTCCGCCGACGTCGTTCCTCAGCCATCTGCTGCCGCTCCTCACGGAAAAACAGTTGCTCGTCGAGAAGGTCGGCGCCCGACATCCCGACGTCCTCGCACTCGAATCGCGCATCAACCTCACGCGCGAACTGCTGCAGGAACAGTCGGGCGTCACGGTTTCCGGCGAACCGCTGGACCTGCTGGCGGTGTACGTCGAATCCCTGCAGGAGAAGCTGGCCACGCTGGAAAGCAATCTCGGGGGCATGAACGAGCTGTTCATCGAGGAAAGCAAGGCCAGCGCCGATATCAGCGAACTGGAGAACGAGGACCGCGCAGGCCGCGAGAAAATCGAACTGACCAAGAGCATGTTCGCCGGATACGTTGAAATGCTGCAACGGGTGAACGTCGCCGGAGAAGTTGGCCACGTCAGCGCCGATCCGACCGATCCGCCGACTGTCGGCCGACAGGTCGCGCCGGTGCTCGTCCGCTCGCTGGCCCTCGGCGGCGTCGGCGGACTTCTCGTCGGCATCCTGCTGGCATTCCTGCTCGAAATGGCCGACCAGAGCTATCGCAGCCCGGACGACATCACCCGGCAGCTGGGCGTCCCGGTCGTCGGCCACATTCCGAACATCGAAGTCGGCCGCGAACGCAAGCGGATCGGCGCCAGCCGGCTCCATCCTTCGCTGGTCACCTATCATCGACCCGGCTCTCAGATGGCCGAAGCGTATCGCGCCGTGCGCACCGCCCTGCTGTCCGGCACGCGCAATCAGCCCCATCAGCTGATTCAGATCACCAGTCCCAATCCCGGGGACGGCAAGTCCACGCTGTCCACCAACCTCGCCATGTCGATCGCCAAGGCGGGGAAGAGCGTCCTGCTCATCGACGCCGACCTGCGCCGCCCCAATGTCCACAAGCTCCTCGGCATGGACTGCGACATCGGCGTCACGTCCGTCGTCGAAGGCGGAGCCGACTTCGACGACGCCATCCAGTCCGGACCCGTGCCGCACCTGGACGTGATGACCGCCGGACCGCAGGAGAAAAACCGCGCAGAACTGCTGCTCTCGCCGCGCTTCGCCGAAATGCTCAATGCGCTTCGCGAACGCTACGACTATGTGATCGTCGATACGCCGCCGCTCCTGGCGGTCAGCGATCCCGCCGCCATCGGGGCGATGGTGGACGGCGTCATTCTGGTGCTGCGGATCAATCGCCAGGCCCGGCTCCACGCCGTGCGGGCGCGAGAAACCCTCGACCTGGTCGGCGCGCGACTGATCGGCGTCGTCGTCAACGCCCTCGGCGATTCGTCGGCCGTGCAGGGCTTCGGCACCGGCACACGCGGCTACCGTGCCGCCACCTACCGGACATTGGCCCAGGGCTACACCGATTCCTACGGCGGCGAAGGGCAGTATCGCGGCTACGACTCCTACTACCAGGAATCGGAAGAGCCCGAACCGCTCAATGGACATCACGACCTGGCGGGCTCCCGATCCGACTACGACCGCTGACGGCCCACAATTGTTTCCGGCCGCGGCGCCGGTCGCGGCCGCTGTGCGGGCGGCCTGTTGAAGACCTGCTGGAGCACATCCCCCGGTGAAGTTGTCGTTAACGCGTGTTCTTGAAAACCCGTCGGAGCCGCTGGACTCCGACGTCCAGCCGGCGCCCTGGGCGGTGCGACAGCCGGCCCCCGGCCCGCGCACGCGCTGGGTCGCCATCATGCTCGTTCTCTCCGGCTGCCTGCCGCTTGTGTTCTGGCACTTCGTCGGACTGCTCCAGCGGCCGCACTACCAGTTCGTCGTCCTGCTGCCTGTCGCCGCGGCCCTGTTGATCCTCCGGCACCGGCAGAAAGTCAGCGGCGAAATCCGACCGCTCGCACCGCTGCCGCTGGCGATGCTGCTCGCCGCCGTCGTCGGCCTCGCAGCCGCCACCTATTACTGGTCTCCCTGGCTGGGAATGGTGTCGGCCCTGCTCGCCATGTACACCTGCCTGTGGTGGGCCGGCGGCCAGTCCGGACTCCAGTCATGGCTCCCCGCCTGGGTCATCGGCTGGCTCGCGGTCCCGCTGCCGTTCGGCATGGACGAAGACCTGATCCTCTGGCTGCGCACCTCCACGACCCGCATGGCCAGCGCTGTCCTCGATCACTTCGGCATCCTGCATCTCAGCTATGCCAATGTCATCGAACTGCCGCTCAAGCCGCTGTTTATCGCCGACGCCTGCAGCGGCATCCATTCGCTTTACGTGCTCCTGGCCGTGGCGCTCTTTATCTCGCTCTGGCAGGAACGCGGAATCCTGCACACCGTCACGCTGCTGGTGGCGACATTCGGACTGGTGTTGATCGAGAATGTGAGCCGCATCGTCCTGATCGCCGCCGGATATGGCTGGAAGATGGACCTCAGCGAAGGCCCGGACCATTTCGTCCTCGGGCTCCTCCTGTTCGCAATCTCGATCGGACTGGTGCTCACCACCGACCAGCTCCTGCTGTTCGTGCTGCCGCGCCGCAGCGCCGCACCAGTGCGGTCCGACGCCTACGCCCGCGAGTCGACCGCCGGCCGCCGCGTGTTGCGGACCGTGAGCTGGGCAGGCGCGATGATCCTGGCCGTTGTGTTCCCGGTCATCGGCGCCGCCGAAATCTATCGGATGCCCAAGCGGCTTCCGAAACTGGAGGCCGTCTGGTCGGGAGTCTTCCAGTTGCCGAAGTTCGGCGAGAACGCCCTGCCGCCGGAACTGGCCGGATTCCGCCGCACCGGCCACACCGAAATCCAGCGCGTGCAGGGGGATCCCCTCGGCCACGAGAGCCAGCAGTGGATTTACCGCAGCGGGGGCGCCTCGGCGCTGATCTCGCTGGACTACCCGTATTCCGGCGTGCACGACCTGTGCGTGTGCTACAAGGCCATCGGCTGGACCATTTCGAACCAGCGCGTCATCGGCGTCGAGGAACTCGGCGACCTTCCCGGGGGAGAGTTGGGGCCGATCGCCTATGCCGAACTCGAGCGTCCGCTCTATGGGCGCGCCGTGCTGATGTTCAGCCTCGCCGACAATCGCGGCCAGATCGATGCCGTCATCAAGGACGTCGCCCGCGGCGACCCTGCCAATCGCGCACAACAGCGGTTCGCCGCCGTTCCCGCCGACGAAGCGGGCGCGTGGCAGGCCGTCTCATCCAAGGCGCCCTACGTGCAGTTCCAGCTGCTGACCAGGGTGAACAGCCCGCTCGACGATCGCGGCCGGCATACGCTCACCGCCCTGTATTGCCAGGCGCGTCAGAATCTGGCGGCGCAGGTCCGTGCGTCCCTCAACGAGCAGGTCCCTCAGGACGCCGACTGACACGATGTTCCGATCCCTCCGTTACAACTTTCACAGGCTGATTGCCGCACTGCTGCGCGGTCCCCGGGCGATCCTGCAGCTGCTGATGTCGCCGTTTGTCTGGTTCGGCGGCCTGCTGAGGGACATCGCCAACTGGTGGTCGCGGCGCGAAATGCGCTACCTGATCCGCGGACTCCCTTCTGTCTTCGTGTTCTCGTTCGCAGCGTACCTCGTCGTCGCCTGCCGCTTCGGCTCCGATGCGACTCTCGCGCAGACTTATCTGTCGGCCGCCCGGCAGGCTGAGGCCGCCAACAGCCCCGCCGCGGCGGCGTTGCTGCTCGAACGCGTCGCCACCCTGCGCCACGATGACCAGGAGACCCTGTTTGAACTGGCCGTCATGGCCCAGCAGGCGGGCGACCAGGAGCGCGCCGCCGTTCTCATCCAGAAGCTCGCGCCCGATGAAGGGCATGGTTACCTCCCCGCACACCTGCAGGTCGCCCGCTACTACCTCGCGCGGCAGCATCTGTCCGAAGAGAACTACCGCCGCGCCGAACGGCATCTCAAGCACGTGCTCACCATCGCGCCGAACCATGCCTTCGGCAATGCGCTTCTGGGCCAGTTGTATTTCATGCGCGGGGTCTGGACGCCGGCGATTCAGCACTTTGAAGCCGCCATCGATCCTGTCGCCACCGACAATGCCGAGCCTCCCGCCGAACTGCAGTTCGTGCTGCTGCTGCTCGCCAAGGCGCACGCTCTCAATAACAACCAGGTCCGCGCCGAGCAGCTTGCCAGCGACGCTCGCAGCTACTTTGCGGCCCGCGTCGACGCCGATCCCGACGGCGACATCCAGTCCCGCATCATCCTCGCCGACACCTGCCTGTTTCTGGAACAATACCAGGCCGCCTCGGACTACCTCGCCGACGGGCTCGCCCTCCGGCCCGACGATCGCGAACTCAAGGCGGCCGTCGCACGGTTCAATGTTTCCTGGGCCTACGCGATGCAGCAGTCCGGTTCAGGCACGCGCGAACAGCAGTTCGAACGGCTGTCCACCGCGCTCCTCATGGATCCGAACTACGCGCTGATCTACGACCGCATGATGCAGATCCTGACCGACGAGCAGCACGACACCGCCGCCGCCGCCAGGCAGTTCCTGCTCGACAACGTCACGAGCGGCCGATCCATCGCGCTCAGCCATCTGCTGCTCGGCTCCGTGGCATTCGGTCAGAACGACCTGGCCGCCGCCGCTTACCACCTGGAGCGCGCTCACGCAGAACTCCCCAACGCCGACGTCGTCCAGAACAACCTGGCGTGGTTCCTGGCCTTCAACGATCCCCCCGACCTCGAACGGGCCCTGCTGCTGATCGACAACGTCATCAGCCGCTCCCCCGAAGACCCCAGGTTCCTCGACACCCGCGGCCAGATCTACACCAAGCTGGAGCGCTGGGACGAGGCCATCTCCGACCTCGAACGCGCCCTCGGGCAGTCGGTCGCGGAACCGGAAACCCACCTCGCGCTGGCGACCTGCTACGCCGCCAAGGGAATGACCGATTTCGCCGACCGTCACCGCAGTCTCGCTGAAACGGCGGCCGTGTCTCAATAGTCGCCCCCCGCAGGGTTTAGGGAAGACTCCGATTTTACGGAGTTTTCGCATTTCAACAGGATTGACAAGGGGGGCGAGGCGACATAGTTTCTCTATCACGGGCGCTAACCGCAAGAAGGAGCCGTTGACCATGCTCGGTCGTGTTTGGATTGCTTCCATCGGAATGGTGATGTTGGCCTCCGCCGCTGCGCCGGCGAGCTACATCCACAGAATCAACCCCAGTACAGGAAATGGAGTTGGCGGCACGCTGCTCAGCGCGGACTACACCGACAATCCGTTTGACACGGTCGGTCCGCTCAACGATCCCGGTCCGTTCGCCAACGAGAACTACACCGGACCGGCCGCGGCGAATGGAAACTTCGCCGATCTGGAGCTGGATGTTCTGCAGCAGGACAGTCCCTTCAACGTGCAGGTGCTGCGGCACGGTGCTCCGGCCGCTGCCGCCGAGTACGCCTTCGAAGTGACGCTGCACAACCAGACCAATGCCGTCATCAACAACGTCGGCGTGAAGCTGCTCAGCGCCCCGAACGGCCTGAATCCGGCGGACCTCGCCCGCTTTGACGTGGAAGGCGACCCGTCGCCGACCGGCGGCATCTTCACCCGCATCAGCGATTCCTGGGCGATCTTCAGCGGCCTCGCGCTCGCTCCGGGCGCCACGCAGGTCCTCGGCTTCTCGCTGGACTTCCTGGCGGACACCGTCGGACCCTTCGGCGATCAGAACCACCCGGTCTACATCCAGTTCACGGCAACGCCGGAACCGGGCAGCCTGATCCTCGGCGGCATCACGCTCCTCGCGGGTCTCGTCGTGCACCGCCGCCGCCGTCAGGGCAGCGACGAACCGCGCAACAGCGATCAGGTTTGATCGTCACGGAATAACTCGAGCCTTTCCACAAGCCCCGTCGGACTCCCGGCGGGGCTTCGTGCTGCGCGGAACGTCCCAGTCAGCAATCGGGAGCGCGAGGCTCCACCGACCGGGAGGGAGGGGTGGCTTTGCACAATAATGGTAGTGCACCGTCCATTGAGGAATTCCATCCGCGCCAGTCATCGCAGCGGAAGGAAGTTCACCACGGAGTACACGGAGGACACGGAGAGAAAGTATTCAACTCCTGATTCTTCTCCGTGGTCTCCGTGTACTCCGTGGTGAATCTGGCGCTAGGGAGCGGTGCTTCGCTCGCGATTCTGCCGGCTGACAATGATTGATGGTCAGACCAATCGAGTGGGCTTTGCCCGTACCCTGAATTATTGTGCAATGCCGGGCGAGGCTCCCGCCGAGCCGCTGCGGCAATCGCGTGTTGATCTTAAGTCGACGCACCACAAGCGACCACAAGCGAACAGCCCCACAACCGAGGAGCGGCGACGACTTCCTCTCAGCGGCCAATCAGAATGGCCACGCGCTCCTTCAGCAGCTTGCCCGTCGCTCCCAATGATTCGGCCGTAGGGATACCCGACAGCACCTGTTCCCCAAACGTGGAGACCGGCGCGGGCCCCGGCGGCGCTCCCTGAAAATCGGCCGGCGCCGGCACCAGCGCCAGTCCCACCCGCTGCGCCAGCTGCAAGGCGCGCGGCATGTGCCACGCCGACGTCACCAGACCCGCACGCCCGGATGCCAGGCCGCGCTCGGCGACCTGTTGCAGCTCCTCCGAGGTGTTCCGACCCCCGCTGCGCACAATCGCCGTCTCCGGCACACCCAGCGATCGCAGGATCAACTCAGCCTGCTCCGCCGGATCGAGATCGTCCGGGTTGAGCGCGGCAATGCGTTCTCCCGTGCAGACCAGCCGCTGCACCTGCCCTGCGTGATACAGTTGCGCCGCCAGGACAATGCGGTCGCCTGCCGGACTCAGCTGCGGACGCCGCTGTCCGCCCCCGACGGCGCCTCCACCCAGCACGATCAGTACGTCGTAGGGCGCCTGGTTGCGCATGTCGATGTCCGCATACGGACGTTCCTGCGACGTGTACGCCCACTGCACCAACGGCCCGTTGCCCAGCAACGTCAGCGTCAGCCATAACCCGCTGGACCACAGGCACGCGGCGCGGCGCCCGCGGGCGAGCAGGAACCCGCTCTGAATGGCCAGCGCGATCCAGATCAGGGCGACCGGCGTCGCCAGGCGCTGAACAAGCTTCTCCAAAACGGCCTGGCCGTTCAGGAAGGCCGTTGCCCCAAGCACCGCAGCCACTCCCCCCGCACAAGCCGCCGCAGTCGCCGTACGTTTCGAAATCGTCATGACTGTCTGCTCGTCGAAAAGGTCCGGGGAATGCAGCTCGCTACGGCAGACCCCTGATTGACACAGGTCCTGCTGCCCCCGAGAATAACCGCACCACCCAGCCGGCCGGGAGTGTGGCGACAGAGGGGCGAAGCGCGGCGTCCCTGCCCCCCCGAACCCCGCGCAAATCGCTGTGCACTTGAGACTTGCGGCCAACATGTTTTCTTCGCACTCGAGCCGGCGTCGGAAGAACTTGCTCATGCAGAACCCCGACGGGGCCACCGTGATCGAAGTCGGGAGCGACGATGACCACCGGGTCGATCTCAGCGTCCCCGGAATGGACAACGAACTGCTGCGCCGCTTTGCGGCGGATTGCGGTATCCCCGGCGGGCTGAAAGTCGTCGTCAGCACCGGCAGCGGGCGGATTCGTGAGCACATGCTCCCCGGCCCGTGCGCGGTCATCGGCACGGCGCCCCATTGCAATGTCCGTGTTGAAGGCGAGGAGTTTGCCGATCGCCACGCCGTCCTGCTCTCGCTGGAAGGCCGCCTGTTTGGCTGCGACCTCTCCACGGCACAGGGCACGCGCTACGACGGCCGCCTGATCACCAAGACCTGGCTGACCGGCCTCCCCTCCGTCGAGATCGGCAAGTCGACGGTGACCGTCGTCGAGTCCGAGTCCGCCGAGACAGTGGTCTCCTCCGACGCCGAACGCATCCAGCTCGAACTGTCGTTCGGCAACGGCCGGCAGGCGTACAAGGTCCGCGGCGAAGTCCTGCTCATCGGCCAGGATGCACGCTGCAAGCTGCAATACCGCCATCCCTCCGTGGCGGGCGTACACGCCGCAATCGTCTGCACACGCACCACCGCGTGGCTGGTCGACTTCGGCAGCTCGGAAGGCATCATTCTCGACGGACTGGCCGTCCGTCTCGCCCCGCTCAAAGACGGCAGCGTGCTGACCATCGGCGACAAGGAGGTGGAAGTCCGCCTCGGTTCCGCAGCCGAGAAAGTGGCGCCGCCGGTCCCAGCCGTCGGTGCGGTGTCCGAGGGATTCGTCCTCGAAGTGCTCGAACGCTTTCAGGATTCGCAGCGCCAGCTCCTGGACGAGATGCGCACCTGGACGAAGGATTTCTCGCACGCCCTGATCGAGTCGCAGCACGCGCAGTCGCAGCAGCTGCAGGGTGAGCGTCAGGAAATGCGGCGCGAGTTCGTGGAACTGATGCGCATCATGGCGCAGCGGTTGCCGGGTCCGGCGCCTGCCGGCCGGCGGGCCGTCGTGCGGCCCGACCAGCCTGATCAGCGTCTCCCCGCGCCGCCGCCGCAGCTCCCCGCTCCCAAAGTCGCGCCCACCGCCGACGCCGAGGAGCGTCTCGAGGCGACCCACACGCCGGACGAGCTGCGAAAGCGCCTGCAGGCCGTCGAGGAGCACCTCGAATCGCAGCAGGGCTGGCTCGGCTCCCTCCTCCGCCGCTCACCGCGCTGAATCACCGCGCGTGATTCTGAGTCGGTCCATGACGCTGGTAAGTCCAGTATCGCGCATTCCGGCGAGAGCACGCCACTTGCACTCGACGTCGTCTTTGCGCGTTTTCGCGTCTCGGTGACTTTGCGTCGATTTCCTTCCGTGACCCTGTGTCGCCCCTCGACAAAGCGTCACTTCGAGGTCCGCACGAATGAGCGGCTGTGACGCGGCGATGTCAGGCCGGCGCACCGCGCGGCGTGGGCCGCGGCCCCGATAAAGCCGGCGTCGTTGCCGAGCGTGGCAAACTCGATCCGGGTCCGCGCCGCCGGAATCGGCAGCGCCATCGACTTCACGGTCTCCCGCACGGTGTTGAGGAACTGCTCCCCCATCCGTGAACCCGGTCCCCCAAACGTCATCGCGCCGCCGAACAGGATCGATTCCGGATTCAGCACGTGCATGATGTTGACCGTGCCGATCCCCATGAAGCGGGCCGTTTCCACGATCAGCTCGATCGCCAGCGGGTCGTCCTGTTCTGCGGCCTGCGTAATCAGCAGCGGCGAGAGCTCACGTCCGCTGCGAATCCACTCCTTCAGCAGCGACTCGCGTCCGGCTTCGAGAGCAAGCTGGCAGCGGCGGACGAGTCCCCGTGCGCCGGCATAGAGTTCCAGCGAACCGTGGACGCCGTGGGGGGAGGGGAGTCCGCCATCCATCTGGACGATCATGTGACCGCATTCGCCGGCATGGGCCTGCGCGCCTTCGAGGATTTCTCCGTTGAGGACGATCCCCGAACCAATCCCTGTCCCGAGAGTCCACAGCATCAGGCTTGCGCCGCCGCCGTAATCTCCCGCCCAGTATTCGCCGTAACCGGCCGCGTTCGCATCGTTGAGCAGCACCGTCGGGATGCCGAACCTGTCATGCACGAACTGCACGATCGGCAGGTTCTCCCAGCCCGGAAGATTGAACGGGTGCAGGATCAGCCCTTCTTCCAGGTGCAGCGTTCCCGGGGCCGCGATGCCGATCACCGCCAGGTCATCAACGGGAACGTTGACCTCGGCCAGGAGCCGATCCACGGCTTCGCAGACCGCCTCCAGGGCGACTTCCGGCCCCTGATCGACAGGCAGCGGCAGCCGCAGCTTGCCCAGGACGACGCCATCCGAGCGCACGATCCCGGTCTTGATGCTCGACCCGCCGATGTCGATGCCGAGCCAGGCGGGAGCATTGTCGTTTCGATATCGCAATGGGCTCCGCCCCAACGTCGTAGAATTTTGCATTGCTTGGCCCGCAATACAGTGTGCATGTCTCCGGTCGTCACGAGGCGTCCCGGACACCTGTCCCAACCTCCCCATTCATACGCGCCTCGGGAGCGATTGCAAGAGGGACCCGGGTGGGGAACACCAAGTCTTGCGAAAGTTCATCAAATCCTCACCCCGGGGATTCCTGCTGTACAGGTGTCGCCAAGACGCCTTCAGTCGATTTCCCGTCGCATCTGTGCCAACTGGTTGCGCAGCGCGACAGTTAGCAGCGCGCTCGGCTCGCCAATGCAGATGAACCGGAAGCCCATCCCCACGAGGTTCAGACCCGGCCCGATCATCCAGGTCGGCTTGCCGGCCGCGGCCGCCGCGGCACGCCAGGTCGTCAGTGCCGCCTGCATCTGCGGGTGGTCGAGCGGGGCGCCGCAGATTCCGAGTTGCGACGACAGGTCGAACGGACCGATTCCAAGCACCGTCGTAATCTCGTGCCCGGCGATCTCCCGGGCGTGTTCCAGGGCCGCCGGCGTTTCAATCTGTGGGATGATGATCAGGTCGTCCTCCACCTCCGTGCGAAACGCCTCGTAGTTGAACGCCGACACCCAGCGGTTGCCTGGACCGCCCGGACGCCGGTTTCCCCGCGGCGGCAGCCACGCCGCTTCGCGGACTTCGTCCAGGTGCGCTCCGCTTTCCACCGCCGGCAGCAGCAGTCCGCAGGGTCCCAGATCGAGCGCCGCACGCACGGCCGCTTCGCTCGTCTGCGGCGGCCGGATCAACACGGGAAACCCGGCCAGCCGACCCGTTGCGCACACCAGGGCGACGAGGTCGGACGGATGCGCCTGGTGTTCGCAATCGACGATCAGATAATCCAGCCCGCCCGCTTTCGCAATTTCCACGATCTGCGGCCACAGGTGATCCGTCACCAGGATGCCCGTCGTCAGTTGGCCTGCCAGAACGCGCCGTTTCAACTCCGCTGCCGGTTGCATGCAGTCCCTTTCGTGAGTCGCGGTCACATCGACAGACCGCAACATAGCGGCCGACTCCCAGATTTGTCGCCCGTCAGCCCCATTGGCAATTGAGCCACGGGGTTTATCCGGCTTTGCACCATAATTGTTGTGCTCCGTCCATTGCGATTTGTCATCCGCGCCAACTTCCTCAAAGGAAGGAAGTTCACCACGGAGAACACGGAGGGCACTGAGAAAAAGCGTTCAACTCCTGGTTCGCCTCCGTGGTCTCCGTGTCCTCCGTGGTGAATCTGGCGCTGCGGAGCGCTGCTTCGCTCGCGATTCTGCCGGCTGACAATGATTGATGGTCAGACCAGTCGCGTGGGTATTGCCTGTCCCCTGAATTATTGTGCAAAGCCGGTTTATCTCCGTGGCCCTGAGTAAACGCCAACTCGCGAGTAAAGCGTATCATTGATGCTCACCACGCCCATCCCGTTGGTCTGGGCGTGCCACACGCCGCGCTGCGACGACTCGAACAGCCAGCCACCACCCCCGGCAGCTTGAAGCTTACTCGCCCGGGGGGCACAATGACGGCGGCAGTTCCCCATGCAGGAGGTTCTCTCGATGCCCGGCACTTCGCGCTCCCGCCGCTGTCTGTCCGCCGTTATGGTCGCTGCATTCACTTTGGCGGCCGCGACGGCCGTCTCCGCCGGCGATCTCACGCCCGTCAAGAAAATCGAACAGCAGCCGTTCGTCGCCGCGACACAGCGCCTGCTGCAGGCCCTGCAGCTCGCCGGCTCTCCATTGCCGCAGGCGGACGCCGAGGCAATCCAGGCGGCGATCGCCGAAGTGGATCCCGAAGCCTGCGTCACCGGCATCCAGGCAGCGCTCGATCGCAATTGCCTGGCGGAGGTCACGATCAATCCGGAGAGCCGCGTTTCGGCCAAAGAGGGTCCGGTCCGACACGAACTGATCCAGCAGGGCTGGCGCGCGTTTCTGGTGAAGGTGATCAACGAGGCCGGCGTAACGGCCCAGGTGCGGGTCGACAGCCCGCAGGCCGAACCGGTCTATCAGACGGGGAAGGGCGCCCGCGAACGCCCCTCCACCGACCAGAAGCTCGTCACTTCCGCCGAATCCGCCCAGCGGTTTCTCGACATCGCGCAATTCACCAAGCAGCCGCTGAAGCCGGAACTGTCGGGATTGAACGTCGAATACCGCATCGTGCAGCTGTACTCGCGCGATGTCGGGCCGCGCGAAGCGACGCTCGTGTTCGACATCGGCCAGGGAACCCAGGACCTCGGATTCCGCAGCGAAGTGCCGCTGCTGTTCAAGGCGCTGCCGGCAGTGGAAGTCGTGCTCGACGTCAAGGACGACGACGGTACGCCGACAACCGCATCGTTCCTCATCAAGGACAGCGAAGGCCGCGTCTATCCGAATCCGTCGCGGCGGCTGGCGCCGGACTTCTTCTTCCATCAGCAGATTTACCGCGCCGACGGCGAATCGGTGCATCTCCCCCCCGGCGAGTACACCGTCCAGGTCGGCCGCGGTCCGGAGTACGTCATCCAGACGCACACCCTGCACGTCCCCGACCTGTCGCAATCCGCTTCAGCAGGCGGTGGAGCGTACCCGGCGTCGTTCCAGTTGCAGCGGTGGATCGAAACGAAGAATCGGGGCTGGTACTCGGGCGACCACCACGTGCATGCCGCCGGCTGCAAGCACTACGACAGCCCGACCGAAGGGGTCGGCCCGGCCGACATGATGCGGCACGTTCTCGGGGAAGACCTGAACGTCGGCTGCGTCCTCTCGTGGGGACCGTGCTGGTACGCCCAGAAGGCACACTTCGAAGGCAAGGTCCATGCGCTGTCCAAGCCGAACTACCTGATGCGCTATGACGTCGAGGTCAGCGGCTTCCCGTCTTCGCACGCCGGCCACCTGTGCCTGCTGCGGCTGATCGAAGACGACTACCCGGGCACCAGCATCCTCGAAGACTGGCCCAGCTGGACCATGCCCGTGCTCCAATGGGGGCAGCGGCAGGGTGCGGTCGTCGGTTACAGCCACAGCGGCTGGGGCATTGCTCTTCCCGATTACGCGCCCGACGGCAGCCGCATTCCACTCGGCGGCGAACGCAATCGCACGCCGAAGGGGGGCCGCGCGGCCGACACATTGCCCGACTTCGCCATGCCGGCGTTCGACGGCATCGGCGCCAATGAGTACGTCGTAACCGTCGCGCACGGCGCCTGCGATTTTATTTCCGCCGTCGATACGCCCGCCGTGTGGGAACTCAATGTCTGGTATCACACGAACAACTGCGGGTATCGCGCCAAGATCAGCGGCGAAACCGACTTCCCCTGCATTTACGGCGAACGCGTCGGCCTCGGCCGCATCTACGTCAAGCTGGAAGACCAGCAGCTGGACTACGACGCCTGGGTCCAGGGAGTGAAGCTCGGCCGCAGCTACTGCTGCGACGGCCTCGGCCACCTGCTGGACTTCAAGGTGGCGTCTGCGACGGACTCGTCGCAGTCAGTCGCCGTCGGCGAACCCGGTCCCGGCGGCGAGATCAGCGAGCTGAAGCTGCCGAAAGCCGGCAAGGTCACGGTGACGTGCGATGTCGCGGCACTGCTCGCGGAGTCGCCGACGCCCGAAACCGAAGCGATCCGCCACAAGCGACTCGATCAGCAGCCGTACTGGCATATTGAGCGGGCGCGGATCGGCGACACGCGCACCGTCCCGGTCGAACTGATCGTCAACGGCTATCCGGTGGCGAAGCAGGAGATCGCGGCCGACGGCTCCGTGCAGGCGCTCTCGTTCGACGTTGACCTGCCAATCTCAAGCTGGGTCGCCGTACGCATCTTCCCCAGCGTCCACACCAATCCTGTCTACGTCCTGGTCGAAGACCAGCCAATCCGCGCCTCAAAGCGCAGTGCCGACTGGTGCGCCACGGCCGTGGAGACCTGCTGGAACTCGAAGCGCAACCAGATTCGCGAAGCCGAACGTGCCGATGCCCAGCAGGCCTACGACGCAGCCGCCGCAACGTATCGGAAAATCCGCGACGAAAGCGTTGCGGAGTGATGCGGAGGCAGTCTGGCTCTGAAGGGAGGTCGGCTCCACACGCCAACCACTAACCCCCAAACGCCTTCGGTGAACTGCTCAAACTGGCGTATCGCCCACGGAGGAATCCATTACACTCCCTCGGACTCGCGGCCGATGCCCGGCTTGGAATGCGAGCAGCAAAGGGAGGATGGATGCGGTTTTGGAAGCACAGCGCTTATGACGGATTCATGTTGCTTGAAACTCTCTTACAGACGTGCCTGTACATCTGGCTGGTGCTGACCTGGGAGCAACGCACATGGATCGAGATCGGCCTGCTCGCACCGATTGGCCTGTTCTTCGCCTGGCTCAACCCGATCATCACCACTCACAATTTCATTCACCATCCGTGGTTTGCTTCGAAACGGTTGAATCGCCTGTATGCAGCGTTCAACTCCATCAATCTGTGCCTGCCGCAGATTCTGTATCGTTACCAGCACCTGAACCACCACCGCTACGAGAATGACCGCCGCAACGAGCGCGGGGTGACGCTGGACTATTCGTCGACTTTTGCCGACGGCACCGACGGGGGACACGAAAACGTCTTCACCTACTGTACGTTGGCGCTGTTCAAGCCGCGGTCAACGCAGGCGCTCCGCGACGCGCTCGCCAAGGAACCCGGACAGTATTGGTTCGAGCAGATTGTCTGTGCATCAGGGGTGACTGCACTGCTCATCCTGAACTGGCAGTTCTTCCTGGTGTTCTATCTGCCGACCGTTTATCTCGGCTGGTGCCTGGCTCACATGGAGAACTATTACGAGCATTTTGGAGCCACTCCGGAGAACGCGTTCGCCAATTCCGTGAGCTACTACGGGCGGGTTTACAACCTCGCGTTTTTCAACGAGGGCTACCACCAGGAGCACCACCTCCGCCCACAAGCGCATTGGACGAAACGTCCGCACGTGCACGAGGAGTTCAAGGAACCCCTGCAACAGTCGGACCGGCACGTGTCTGCATTTCCCCCGCTGCT
>JAEUIG010000433.1 GCA_016795125.1 Planctomycetaceae bacterium
GATCCGCGCCCTTCACGAAACTCAGATGCGGACGCTCACCGGCGTCCGGCTGTCCGTCGACGACGATGGCCAGGCGCAATTGGCCGGCATCAACGTTGCGACTTCCGACCGGTTTCTGATCCTGTCGCATCCCCACGCCGACGACGAAGGGCTGGCACTGGATCGCCAGTTTCCGGTCCGGTTGCGCAGCCGCGCCGGGAACCGGATGCATCGAGAGACGATCTACTGGGTGTTCGACGAATCGGCGCCAGCCGGGAAGGACAGCCGGATCGCGGGTATCTCACCCGAGGGCGAATATCGCGCCGTATTCCAGGCGAATCAGAACTCGATCTCACAGCTCCTGACGGCAGAGGGCCCTGTCCCGCTCGCCGCCAACAGCGTTGTGATCGACCTGGGCGCTGCGTGGAGCGTCGAAATGCTCGACTTCGAGCAGGCGGCAACCCGCGCAATGGCGGTCACTCAACTGAAGTCGCTGTTGCAGCTGGAGTCGGTTGGGGATCCGTTCGCCGGCGACGTCGTTCCCCGGCCGGTGTACGACGAGTTGTTCGTCAACACGCGGTCGCATGTCGATCTTGCGCCGACCTATGCCGACGGTATCGACGGTCAGCAGCCAATTGCGCACTACTACCGGTCCGGCCGGCGGTACCTGCATCACCTGGGTCTCGACAAGGCGTACGCACCGCGGTCCGTGGCCATGAGTCCGCAGATCAGCTCCGCCGCGCAGCACGTCGACACCGTCGAACAGATCACGACGTGGCAGGACGGCGAATGGCGAGGTTCGTGCCAGGATCCGGCATCGCCGTTCATCTGGCGGCTCGCGAGGAACGAGGCGGTCGGTCGCGGCGTGACCCTGCTGATGCAGGAACTCGAGCGCCAGTTCCCGGGAACGCGCATTCGCGCCGTCATTCCGCCGCAGCAGGCTGCTGTTGAACGGATTCAGGCGGAACTGGAGGCCTTGAACGACGGAGACGGCGTCCCCTATGGCCGCGATTACTACCAGCGGCTGTGGTGCTCAAACAATCATATTCCCACGATCGGCGAAGGGATGGCGCTGGTCGATCTGACGGGCACCCGCGTGGAACCGGTCTTTCTTGGCTCCGGCGGTTATCTCCCGGATCCGCGTCCGTTCGAAATGTTTGTCGACGAACAGATCGGGGACCTGGCGGGCAATCGCGGTTCCCTGTACCGCGGACCGCGAAGCTACTTTTTCGAGGCGCAGTTCACGCTGCGGGATCCTGCGGCTCGTGAACACCGCGAGCGGATGATCTGCGAACTGCTCAGCCGCAAGGGAGAGATCAGCGAGGTCCTGCTCTACGAGGCGACCGACTGGCTGCACACTTTACCGCTCGATGACGCGGACTATTGCAGTCACGCGTTCATCTCACGATGCGCGCCATAGTCGGATACCGGGGACGACCTCTCGCCAGGGAACCACCTGGCGAGGTTGTCGATCAGTTGGAGGATCGTGAACTCCAGGAGACGGGGAATGCGACGCCGAGTGACATTCTGCAATGCTGCGCGCATGCGCATCAATCTCGGTCGCCGCATTCACCGGCCTCATGTCGCGATTGCGTAACTCATTCGTTACGTAACCCGGACGTTCTCCGCACGCGGTCCCTTCGGCCCGCGACCGGGATTGTAAGACACCCGCTGTCCTTCGCGGAGGTCTTCAAACCGCGCCCCTTCGACGTTCGACATGTGGAAGAACATGTCGCTGCCGTCTCCCGTGTCGATGAACCCGAATCCCTTGTCGGTCAGCTTCTTGATTCTACCCTCGGCCATTTGCTGCACGCTTCCTGAAAATGCTTGATCCGGCAATCGCCCAACGCCAGAAGTCGAGCTGCTCTTCCCGGCGCTCGCAGTCTAACGGCCGGTGCCCCGGACGACCAGCGGGCGAACGAGTCCCAAGGTCCCGGCGACCGCTCCGGACGACGAATTGCTCGGCCCTTGCTCGGCCACGTGCACAGGATGACCCGATTGGGGCTGTCTTCGACCCGCATCGCGGACGTACAATTGAGCGAGCGCTCGTCGGCGGCAATTGCCGCCGGAAACATGCCTTGATCACACTCTCGGAGTGGTTGCGGAACTCACGATGTTGCGATGCTGTTTGACTTTGCTCGTCGTCGGATGGGCCTGTGCGACGAGCGCCCCGGGGCAGGATCAGCCGTCGGCGATTGCCACGCCAGAAGAGGCACAATTCTTCGAGAAACAGATACGGCCAATCCTGGCGGCTCGCTGTTCCGAATGCCACGGCGACCTGAAGCAGGAGTCCGGATTGCGAGTGGATTCGCGCGCAGCGCTCCTCAAGGGAGGAGACAGCGGACCGGCGATTCACGAAGGCCAGTTGGAGGACAGCCTGCTCCTGCGAGTCATCAGCTATGGCGGCGACATCCAGATGCCGCCGCAGCAGAAGCTGCCCGATGAGGAACTCGCACTGCTGACCACGTGGATTCGCGGCGGCGCAGCGATGCC
>JAEUIG010000442.1 GCA_016795125.1 Planctomycetaceae bacterium
GTGCTCGTGGTCGTCGACATTCACGCCGACCGGCAGGTGCGGAAAGACTCGCGGCCCGTGCTGGTGTCCACACTGCTGGGCGATGCCAGCATTGAATTCTCGGCCGGCGCCAGCAAGGACATGCTGCCGCCCAACACGCGCATCGAAGGGCTTGCGGCCGCCGACCCGCTGCAGATGATTCAGCGGATTGAAGTCCAGGTGTCGGACACGCTCACGGCGTTCACCGCCACCACCAACGAATGGAAATCTCTCGCCACCAACGTCAACCGTCTCGTGCAGACGCAGGAAGGGGACCTCGACCTGGTGATCGAGCGCGCGGCGGCTTCGCTCGCACAGTTCACCGAGACGATGAAGACGGCCAACACGACGCTTACCTCCGCCAACGAGATCCTGGCCGACCCGAAACTGCAGCAGGACCTCAAGGCCACGGTTGCCGCGCTGCCGGCGATGGTGCAGGACACACGCGAGACGATCGCCGCCGCCCGGCTCTCCGTCCAGAAGATCGGCGAGAGCCTCGACAACCTCAGCCAGGCGACCGATCCGCTGGCCGAACACAGCCGCTCAATCGTCGTGAAGCTCGACGGCAGCCTCGGCCAGCTCGAATCGCTGCTGACCGAACTCAACACGTTTGCCCGCATCGTGAACTCGGAGGACGGTTCGATCCACCGGTTTGCGAGCGATCCGGAACTGTACGAGAACCTGAACGAGTCGGCCGAATCGCTCAACCTGCTGGTCCGCTCGCTGGACCCGATACTCAGGGACGTGCGGATTTTCAGCGACAAGGTGGCGCGGCATCCGGAACTGCTGGGAGTCAGCGGTGCAATGCGCGGCAGCAGCGGGCTGAAGGACCCCGAGGAGCCGGTCGGGCGGAGCGTCATCCAGACCGGGGGAACGAATGGTCAGTGAGCGGCGCTACAGGGCAGCCTCAAGGCTGAACTCTAACGGGGACTTTGACGGTTCTGCCGGTTCTGCGGCGGATTCCGTGTTTGCTGGATTCTCCGCACATGCGGGGTCGATCAGGATCGGTGGAGCGACGGAAACTCCGTGCGCGAGGTCGTGAATCGGCGGGAGCCTGCTGTGCGAAACTGCATTCAGATGGCGACAGCGGCTGTCGTGCTGCTGTGCGTCTCGGCGGACCTGCACGCCGGAAGTGGCGACGCGAAACCCGCTTCCGGCCGGAATCCGTCGGCGGTTCAGCAGACGTCGCACGACGTCATGCTTCAGGGCGAATGGGGCGTGTCGGCTTCGGAACCGTACGTATTCCCGAGCAAATGGCACGGGCCGTGGCAGCCAACGGAGGATTTCGGCCGCGACGCCCGCTGCTCTCCGACCCCCTATGCTCCGAGGGGGTATGGCTTTCCGAAAAAGCTGTCCCCCTATCGGATGGACTACGAGCCCTACCACATCCGGGATTGTTACATGGCGTCGATTCACGGTCCGGCGTTGTGGTGGCGTCGGCATCGCGATCCGTGTTGCGATCCGCTCTTCGGCGGGTGCCGCAAGTGCGCTGTCGCGGTGGATAATCAATAGGCAACTCGCCTTACGACGAAGCAGTCCGCAGGATCGCCACGATTCCCGCAGTTTGTGCAGGTTCCATGAATCCAAACGGTTCGGGGGTTGCGTCGAACGTCCGGCGCGCCTATAAGAAATAGCCCCTTTTCAGCGGCACTCCGCCGACGGGCTCGACCTGAAGTCAATGACCCGCTCACCGATCACCTTGCCGACGACCGAATGGCTGCGGAAAGCCCGCAGCTGGTTCGGCGTTCTGCTGATGGTGGTGTCGCTGTTCGGCGGTTATCGCGCGACGACGCGCGTGACCGAAGAGACGGAAACCCAGCAGACTTCGGAAATTCTGGAGTACGCTCACCGGCTGGCCGAAGGGGGCCAGCGGACTCCAAACCGGCGGGCACGCACAGCCGATGTGCCGCCAAGACTTGCTGCAGCAGTCGATGGATCGTCCCGCAGCGTGCTGAGTCAGCGCGCCCATGCGGAGTTGCCGTCCATTGACCACGTGCTGGCGAACGGGCTGCGCGCGCCGCTGCGCTGCTAACAGCAGCGGCAATCTCTCCTGACTGCGGTGGATGCTGCGCGCGTTACTGCGCCGCGATTCCGCCGGCTCATCGGTCTGATCCATTCACATTGCGGCAGGCGCTGCGCCACAGTTGCGCCGCCGTCCCATGGAGAGCCACTCCCATGCAGCAGCTCGTTTCCGGCATTCACCAGTTCCAGCAGCACATCCGACAGGAGCGTCCTGATTTGCTCAAGCGTCTTTCGTCCGGGCAGGAGCCGTTGGCATTGTTCATTACCTGTTCGGATTCGCGCGTCGTTCCCAACCTGATGACGCAGACCGATCCTGGTGATCTGTTCGTGCTGCAGACGGCTGGCAACATCATCCCTCCGTACGGCGCCGTGACCGGGGGTGAAGCGGCGACGATCGAGTATGCCGTGGCGGCCCTCAAGGTCCGCGACATCATCGTGTGCGGTCACTCGTTGTGCGGCGCGATGTCGGCGCTCATCGAGCCGGAACAGCTCAAAGGGCTGCCGGCGGTCGAGGCGGTCCTGAAGCACGCTGAATCGACGCGGCGGATCATGTCGGAGAATTACCACCATCTCGTCGAGCCCGTCGCGCGGCTGACCGCCACGGTCCAGGAGAACGTGCTCGTGCAGCTGGAAAACCTGCGGACACATCCGTCGGTGGCGGCGGCGCTGGCGCGCGGTGCGCTCCGGCTCCACGGCTGGGTCTACAAGATGCAGACCACGGAAGTGTTCTCCTACCACGCGGACTACGAGCAGTTCCTGCCGCTGGTCGAGGACGCGGAGATCGGCGAGATGCTCGCCGAGCCGTTTCGCGGTCGCAACGGGACGCGGCCGAACGGTGCACTGTCGGTCGAAGGCGCCGCCTGAAAGGCCAGGCGCTCACTGCGATCATCAATCGGGACCGTCAGGGCGTGCTGCACAGTGCGCACGCTGCCTGACGGGTGCGGCCGGCTCCCGACGGAGCTTCGAGGCGAAGACGAACCATGACACCACTACGCTCACAGAATCAGGACTCCGGACTGCGCTCGGTGTTCCAGCACGACGTGCTGGCATCGGTCGTCGTATTCCTGGTCGCCCTCCCGTTGTGCATGGGCATCGCGATTGCGTCCGGAGCGTCGGTCGCGGCGGGACTCGTGACGGGCATCGTGGGCGGGATCATTGTCGGCATGCTGGCGGGTTCGCCGCTGCAGGTCAGCGGACCGGCCGCCGGACTGACCGTGATCGTCTACCAGGCGATCGCGACGCATGGCATCGAAATGCTGGGGCTGATTGTGCTGCTGGCCGGCGTGTTCCAGCTGGCCGCGGGAGCGGCGCGACTGGCGCAATGGTTCCGCGCCGTCTCACCGGCCGTCATCAAGGGGATGCTGACCGGCATCGGCGTGCTCATTTTCGCCAGCCAGTTCCACGTGATGGTGGACGACAAACCCAAGGGAAGCGGACTCTCCAATCTGGCAAGTCTTCCGGAGGCGATTTCCAAAGCCTTCGGAATGCCACAGCTTGCCAGCCGGGAGGAACGGGACTTCCGCACGCGGGCGCTCAAGGACCTTGGCGAGTTGCATCGCCGCCAATTGGAACTTGAAGCCCGCGTTGCGGAAGGACTGCACGACCATCCACACGCGCCGCAATCGCCGGAGCGGGAAGCAGTGGTCCACGAGACGGATGTCAAAGCCATTGCCGCGCTCGTTGCCGAACAGCAGAGCGTGGCGGACAGCCTGGCCCGCATGACGGACACAATGGCGGAGTTCGCCGTCGATCCGGAACATCACCTGACGTCGGGATTGAAAGCTGCCCAGGCTGCGCAGGGGACTGTCGCCGTCGCACTCGACGACCTGGCAGCCGGGCACACCGAAACCGCGATGCAGTCGCAGAAGGCGGCGGCGGCGGCCCTCGGCAAAGTGCTCGACCGGCTGAAGAGCCACCACCTCGCCGCGTATATCGGCGTGGCGACGATCCTGCTGCTGATTGCCTGGCAGACTGTCGTCCCGAGACGGTTCAGAATGGTGCCGGCGCCGCTGGTGGCGATCGTATTCGCCACCACCGTCGCGGCCGTGTTCAGCCTGCCGGTGCTGTATGTTGAGATTCCGGACAAGCCACTGGCCAACCTGCATTTCGTCACGCCGTCGCTGCTCTCGGACGTACCCTGGGCCGGAATCCTGCAGACGGCCCTGGTCGTTGCCGTCGTGGCGAGCGCCGAAACTCTGCTTTGCGCCGTGGCCGTGGATCAGCTGCATACCGGGCCGCGCACGCGCTTCGACCGGGAGCTGGCCGCGCAGGGGATCGGCAACATCGTGTGCGGATTCCTCGGCGCATTGCCGATGACGGGCGTCATCGTCCGCAGCGCGGCGAACGTACAGGCCGGCGGAAAGTCGCGCTGGTCGTCCGTATTGCACGGCGTGTGGCTGCTGGTGTTTGTCGTCTG
>JAEUIG010000457.1 GCA_016795125.1 Planctomycetaceae bacterium
GGCACCAGCGACCGGTATTGCATGTACAACCGGCTGAATGATCCGCTGGTGGCCTGGTACGTCGTCGGCGGCGAACTGCACGGCGACCAGCGGGGACTGGCGGTCACTCCCAATGCGCGCGATCTCAACCAGATGATGCGCACCGGGCAGGACATCATCTACTGCGAGTATCAGGACCGCGGCTTCGAGACGTACTTCGAGGAGTTCGGCCGGATTTTCGAGTGGCTGGCCGTGCACCGCCGGGCGCCTGCGCCGCGCGAGCTGGGATCAACGAAGCGCAAGGACCCCGGCATCTCGGTGATGCGGTCCTTCGATACACGCTACCACTGGCTCGAGGTCGAAGGCCTGCCGGCCCGGCTGTCGGAGCCGTTTCTGTGGAATTCCGCGCCGCGCCGTGCTCCGCCCCATTTCCGGGTGACCGGCAACTTTACGGCCGGCAACGACATCAACACCGTGTACATCGAGCATCCCGGCAGCCGCGCCACGCTGTGGCTCTCGCCGGACCTCGTCGACTTCAACAAGCGGGTCAAGGTCATCAAAGGGGACACGGTGTTCTTCGACTTCGTGCAGCCGGAGATCGGCATTCTGCTGGAAGACCTGCGCGTCCGCGGAGATCGCCAGCGGCTGTATTGGGGGAAGGTGGAGTTTTGAGTTTAGCCGCGACTCGAAGAGGAGCGCTTCACTCCGATTTTGGATTTTCGATTTTGGATTTTGGATTGAGAGGCTCCTCGGCCCCGATCATTTCCCACACGCTGAAGGCGTCTCGCTCGCGTCCGACGAGCGACACCATCAGTTCGGCGAGCAGGCCGAGCGAGAGCGCCTGGCCGCCGAGCAGCAGCAGGGCCGCCGAGTAAATCAGCAGCGGCCGGTTGCCGATCGGTTCTTCAGGCAGGACGTGAACGGCGTGCATCAGCAGCCACTGGGCCGCGAGATACAGCAGTCCGAGTCCGCCCAGAATGAAGCTGAACAGTCCACAGGCCCCCAGCAGATGCTGCGGCCGCTGGGAAAACCCGGTGAGGAAGGCGATCGTCAGCAGGTCGAGAAAGCCGCGCAGAAACCGCTTGATGCCGTACTTCGAGACGCCGTGTTCGCGCGGGCGGTGATTGACCGCCAGCTCCGTTACGCGGAAGCCCCGCGCATCGGCCAGCACGGGGATGAACCGGTGCATTTCGCCGTACAGCCGGATCTCCCGGGCGACTTCGGCACGGAACAGCTTGAGCCCGCAGTTGTGGTCGTGCAGCTTGAGGCCGGTCAGGCGGCCGACCATGCCGTTGAAGACCTTGCTCGGATAGACCTTGTGCCAGGGATCGAGCCGTCGCTGCTTCCACCCGTTGACGACGTCGTAGCCTTCGTTCAGTTTGGCGAGCAGGCGCGGAATCTCGGCCGGATCATCCTGCAGGTCGGCGTCCATGGTCAGCACCAGGTCGCCGCGGATGGACCGCAGTGCAGCGGTGAGTGCGGCTGCCTTGCCGAAGTTCCGTCGGAACCGGATGGCCGACACGCGCGGATCGCTTCGCGCGATTTCGCCGATCACCCGCCACGAGCCGTCGGTTGAACCGTCGTCGACGAATACGATCTCCGCATCGATTCCGTTGGCCGAACAGGACCGGTCAATCTGCCGGTACAGCTCCAGCAGGCTGTCTTCTTCGTTCAGGACTGGGATGACGATGGACAGCATGGGAACGGGAAACCCGAAAAGGCGGAATGTGGAAATGTCCAAATGTCGAATGAGGTTGCGCACTGCGGCAACTCATTCCGTCATTCGACATTAGGTCATTCCGACATTCGTCTCACTCCGCTTTCACTCCACGCCCACCTGCTTCAGCGCCGCGAGCACCCGCTCGTGCAGCTTGCCGTTGGTGACGACGACGCCGCGGTTTTCGCGGAGCTCGCGGCCGAGCCTGAAATTGAGCGGGCGGCCGCCGACATCCGTCGCCTTACCGCCGGCTTCCTCGACGACCAGCACCCCGCCGGCATGGTCCCAGATCTTCTCGAAGTAGTCGGCGCGCGTCGGCAGCCGGAGGTAGATATCCGCCTCGCCGCGGGCGACGACGCCGTACTTCGCCTGGCTGTCGAGCCGCGCTCCGGCCTTGGTGATCCCCAGCAGCTGGGCGACCTGCGCCGAGTGGTCGTGCGAGCTGTGTCCGGACTCGACCGATTCGCAGAACCGGGCATGTGCCGAATCGGCCGTCGCACTCACCTGGATTCGCTGCGGCGCTGATCCCTCGGCGAGGCTGCGCACGAACGCGCCCTGGCCGCGAACGGCCGTGAACAGGCACCCATTCGATCCGTAGTCGCCGGGCGTCAGCGGCAGATTCGGGCAACCGAGGACGGCGACATCGATCCGGCCGTCGACCAACAGGGCCAGTGAGATGGCGTATTGCTCGGACCGCAGGAAGCCCTTCGTGCCGTCGATCGGGTCGAGCGTCCAGTAGCGGCCGCCGGCCGCATCGTGACCGCCGCGATCAATCCATCCGCAGATTTCCGACTCGTCGCCGTTGACTCCCACCTTTGCCAGCTCGGCCCGCACGCGATCGCGGAACGGCTGCTGGTCCGGTTCGCGCAATGCGGCGGCATCTTCCTCGCCGACGATCGGGTCATTAGGGAATGCTGTGGACAGTGCCCGGCAGACCACGGCCTGGCTCGCATAGTCGGCCACCGTGACGGGGCTTTTGTCCTTCTTTTCGAGGACATCCTGGGTGATCTGCGACTGCACCGACTGGCAGACGCGTGCCGCCAGCGCGACCGCTGCAATGCCAGCCGCCAGTTCCCGTTCGTATCCGTGGCTCATCGTTGAAGACTCCTTTCGTGAGTGACGGGGAGTATAGCGGCCGGAGGGGCAAAGGTGCAGAGGGGCAGAGGGGCAAAGGGAAAGACGAGAACAACGCCTGTGCGCCTTGCCAGCGAACGCTCACTGAGCGACAGTTCTTCCAAAGCGGAAAGCCGAAAGCGGAAAGCGGGATGTGACTTCCCCGCTTTCTGCTCTCCGCTTTCCGCTTTCAAACAACCGGACTCGCAACCTGCAGACCGACATCCGATGAAGAGAAACCCCGTCAAAGCTGCTCTCCGTGCCGGCCAGCCCCAGATCGGCACGTGGCTGTCGCTGGGCGACCTGATGGCGACGCGCGTGCTGGCCCGGATCGGCTTCAACTGGCTGACCGTCGACCTGGAGCACTCGCCGATTGACTGGAGCACGGCCGGCATGTTGTTCGGCGCGATCGCCGACGCCGGCGGCATTCCGCTGGCGCGCGTCCCGCGCGGCGATCATGACCTCATCAAGCGGGTCCTCGACGCCGGCGCGTTCGGGATCGTGGTGCCGATGGTCAACACCGTCGCGCAGGCGAAGGAAGCGATCGCCGCGGCGAAGTACCCTACCACCGGCAACCGAACGCTTGGTGGCACCATGCATGCTCTTAACTTCGCCGCGACGCCCGGCGATTATTACAAGCGGGCGAACGACGAGATTCTCGTCGTGTTGCAGACCGAGTCGCCCGAAGGGGTCGAGAACGCCGAGGCGATCTACAGCCTGCCGGGGGTCGATGCGATCTTCGTCGGCCCGAACGACCTGACCGCCCAGATGCGCGGCCCGGACGGCATCGATCCGTCGCCCGCCGAACTGGAAGCCATGCTGCAGCGGGTGCTGGCGGCCGGGAAGAAAGTCGGCACTCCGGTCGGCCTGCACTGCATGTCGGTCGAGGACGTGAAGAAACGCGCGGCGGAAGGCTGGCAGTTCATCGCCCTCGCCAGTGAGTTGCGCATGATGAGCGCCACCGCACAACAGTGGGCGACTGCACTCAACCTGCGCCCGACCGGCGGGGAACTCGCGCGCTACTGACCGTCCTCCCCTCTCCCTCCGGGAGAGAGGCCGTGGGTGAGGGCCGAGCGCGCGAGTTGACCATCTTGGCGCTGCGCGTTGCTCTGCTTCGCGAATTGCGACGCCGCGCTCGTCAAGTGAGCCACATGGAACGCCGCTTCAGAAATTCGGCGCGGGTTCCATCCCAAAGCCAGTGGTCTTCATGACCACCCCCGCTTCCTTGAGTCAGCCTACCCGATTCCATGACCCAAAGCTGTCTCGCATCGGTCAAACGGACAGCGAATTCATTGGTCCAATGGGGTCTGTGGAGTTTCCACCAGCTCTCCTGGTGCCAGGCGCGTGCGGGATCGTGCGCCGGGTCGAGGACGTGGTCGCGCCATTGTTGCAGTTCACTCTCTTCAAGAATCACCGCTGCGGAATCACCAAAAACCTCCGCAAGCGCCGGCAATCCTGCAGTGGATGAATAGACGATCGATGCCCGGTTCGGAGGCGGCCGTCGCGCACATTCCGTGAAATTATCTCCTGCATCTTGCTGCAGCACGCTGATTATGATCTCGTGCTGCTCGCGCTGGGAGGCGGTCAAACCGGAGACGTCCGGGATCGGGCAGCGGAGACGGCAGTCGGTCGCGAACGCCCGCAGTCGCGGGTATCCGAGCCGGTAATCGTCTGCGACAGCTTCCTCTCTTTCGAGGAAACTCGAAACGAACTCGTCTCCCCCCTCCTGCCAAATCCAGTGCCAGCGACGCAGGTCGCCCTCCGACGTCCAACCCAGCCTGGCGAGTCTCGTGATCGCTTCCGGACTCAGGGACATCGGGCCCT
>JAEUIG010000460.1 GCA_016795125.1 Planctomycetaceae bacterium
CAATCTGCCGGTTCGCGCCGGCGGGGTCGTCAAAATAGTTAATGACGACGGCGGCCCCCGCCTGGTGCAGCAGGGTGGCCGTGGCCAATCCGAGCCCCTGTCCACCGCCGGTGACGAGCGCCACCTTGCCGGCGAGATCGACGGAGATCATGGAGGAATTCCGGAGATTCCTGTTCTGTAGAGTTGCCGCCGAACTCTGCAGAGCGGGGTTGAACCTCGCTCCCGGCGCGGCTATCGTGAACTGGCAGACTACCATCCCTCCCGCGTCTCCCGCCAGCATCACACCACTGCGAACTGTTTCTGGCTGACATCCTCCCCGCGCAGCGCGTTGCGAGAGTCCCATGTCCGTTCGGGTGAACAAGCGCCGCGGAACCGCTGAACGCGGCCTCCGCCGGCAGGCGATTGTGGAAGCCGTCCTGTCTGCCGTATTTCGCGGGCAGCTGCGGCCCGGACAGCATCTCGTGACTCAGCAGCTGGCCGTCGAGTTCGGGGTCAGTCACACGCCGATCCGCGAAGCTCTCGCGGCACTGGCCGGCATGGGAGCGGTCGAACTGCTCCCCAACCGCGGCGCCAAGGTGCGGCAGGTCGGCCCGCGCGACGTGGCCGAAATCACCCAGGTCCGACGTGTCCTCGAGTGCGCCGCAACCCGGCTCGCCTGCGGGCGCATGGACCTGGATGCGCTGGACGACCTGCGTACGCAGCTGGAGCGACTGGCCGCTGCAGCGCCGACGCGAAATCCCGGGCGGTTCATTACCCGCGCCCGCGAGCTCGACAGCCGCCTGCATGACCTGATCTGGCAGTCGTGCCGAAACTCGTTCCTGGCGCAGGAACTCGAACGTCTCAAGACGCTGTTTCGCGTCTTCCGCGACATCTCCTGGGAACATTCCCGGACGCGCAGCGACGCGCGCCGGCTGAAGGACGAAACGCGGGAGCACCTGGCGATCGTCGACGCCCTGCGTTCCGGGAATCCGTCGGATGCGGCCGCCGCCATGTCGCGACACATCCGCGCCGGGACCCGGTACTGGAGCCGCGCTGTGCAGCGGACCGACGATTTACAGATTGGTCAACAGCAGCCGGAACGCAAGGAACTCGCGCCGGCGTAGAATCATGGTTGGGAGATTCCCCTTGAACGGCAGACCGATGAAGCAGCCCTGTTCTGGATTGGCAATTCTGCGCCTGGCCTGCTGGCTGGCCTTGCTGCCGGCCGCCGCCGCCGCGCAGGACGCGCCCACGAAACTGCACTACAACCGCGACGTTCGTCCCATCCTGGCGGAGCACTGCTTCGCCTGCCACGGGCCGGACAGTGCGGCGCGCAAGGCCGATCTGCGTCTCGACCAGCGGGAGGCGGCGCTCAATTCGTCGGCCTTCACTCCCGGCCAGCCGGAAGCGAGCGAACTCGTCCACCGGATCACCACGGTTGATGACACGCTCATCATGCCGCCGGCCGAAACCAAGAAGACGCTCACGGCCGAGCAGAAGGACATCCTCCAGCGGTGGATCGCCGAAGGCGCCGAGTATGAGCCGCACTGGTCGCTCATCACGCCGACTCGGCCGGCCCTGCCGGACGTGAGCACCGCGAACTGGGTGCGGAACCCGATCGACCAGTTCGTGCTCGCGCAACTCGAGTCCGCAGGGCTCGTGCCCGCTCCGGAGGCCGATCGTCGAACGCTCGCTCGTCGGGCTGCACTCGATATCACCGGGCTGCCGCCGACCCCCGAACAGGTCGCCGCTTTCGTCGCCGATCAGTCTCCCGACGCCTACGAAAAATACCTTGATTCGCTGTTCGACTCCGAACGCTGGGGTGAACACCGCACCCGCTATTGGCTCGATTACTGCCGTTACGCGGACACGCACGGCATTCACATCGATAACTTCCGCGAAATCTGGTCGTACCGCGACTGGTTGATCGGCGCGTTCAACCGCAACCTGCCCTACGACCAGTTCACAATCGAAACTCTCGCCGGCGACCTGCTCCCGAACCGCACGCTCGAACAGCAGATCGCCTCCGGTTTCAATCGCTGCAACATCACCACCAACGAGGGGGGCGCGATCGAGGAAGAATACCTCGTGCTCTACGCGCGCGACCGCACGGAAACGGTCGGCCAGGTCTGGCTCGGCACGACCGTCGGCTGCGCCGTCTGCCACGACCACAAGTTCGATGCCGTCTCGCAGCGCGAGTTCTACGAACTCGCCGCGTTCTTCAACAACACGACGCAGAAGGGGATGGACGGCAACATCAAAGATACGCCGCCGATCATCACGGTCCCCACCGACGACGATGAGCCGCGCTGGATGGAGCTCGAAGCGATCGTGCCGCCGGCCCGACAGGCGGTCGAGGACCGCAAGACGGCCGCCCGGGCCGACTTCGACACCTGGGCGACAACCGCTGATGCCGCGCAACTGGCAGCGAAACTGCCGCAGGACGTGCTCGCGTTCGGCGCTCCGCTGAACGAAGGGGACGGTCGCGTGACTCACGTCCAGGTCGCCGGGGCCGACCGCGAAGTGGCGTTGCCGGAAGCGGCGCAGTGGACCGACGGCGTGCGCGGGAAGGCGCTCACGCCGCAGGCCGGGTTTGGCGAATACGCAGACGTCGGCGATTTCGAACACAACCAGAAATTAACCGTCGCCGCCTGGATCAATCCCACCGCCAGCGACGGCTCGGGTGCCATCTGTTCCAGACTGGACGTCAGCGCAAAGTTTCGCGGCTGGGACTTCTGGCTCGAGGCGCGTCGGGCCGGGATGCACATCGTCAGCGAATGGCCCGGCCAGGCGCTCAAGGTCGTTGGCAAGGCGCAGCTCCCGGCCAACGAATGGACCCACGTCGCTGTCAGCTATGACGGGTCAGGCAAGGCCGCCGGTGTGAAGGTTTACTACAACGGCGTTGTGCAGCAGTTGAACGTCGAACAGGACTCGCTGTCCGGTTCGATCAAGACGGCGGTGCCGTTCCGCATCGGCATGCGGTCGAACGAATCGCCGCTCACCGGCGCCAACCTGCAGGACCTGCGGCTGTATACGCGCGAAATCGCCGGGATGGAACTCGAGACGCTGGCGAAGCAGGAGAGGTTCCTCGCGACGCTGGCGAAGCCGGCCGCCGACCGCACCGACGACGAGAAGAACCCGCTGTTTGACTGGTGGCTGCGGGCCTTCGATCAGCCGTATCAGGACCTGGCGGCCGCACTGGCCGCGCTGGAACGGGAACAGGCCGATATTCGCGCCCGTGGCACGATCGCCCACGTGATGAACGAGATGGACAAGGCGGCGAATGCGTTCGTCCTCAATCGTGGCGAGTACGACAAGCGAGGTGATGAGGTGACGCCGGAAACCCCGGCCGCGTTGCCGGCGTTTCCCGCCGACCTGCCTCGCAACCGGCTGGGACTCGCGCAATGGCTGATGAATGCCGAGAACCCGCTGACGTCGCGGGTGACCGTCAATCGGTTCTGGCAGGAAGTCTTCGGCACCGGCATCGTCAGGACCTCCGGCGATTTTGGCGTGATGGGCGAACTGCCGTCGCACCCGGAACTGCTCGACTGGCTGTCGATCGAGTTCCGCGAGTCCGGCTGGGACGTCAAGGGGCTGTTTCGGCTGATGCTGATGTCGGCGACGTATCGCCAGTCGGCCGCAGCCACGACTGAAAAAATTGAACGCGATCCGGCCAACCGGCTCTTGTCGCGCGGCCCGCGGTTCCGCATGGACGCCGAAATGGTTCGCGACTACGCGCTCGCCGCCAGCGGCCTGCTGTCCGACACCATCGGAGGTCCCAGCGTGAAGCCCTACCAGCCGGAGGGCATCTGGGAATCGATCGCGATGGATTCGAGCAACACGCGCTTCTACAAGGAGGACACCGGGGACGGCCTGTACCGCCGCAGCATGTACTGGTTCTGGAAGCGGATGGCGCCGCCGGCCTCGCTCGACCTGTTCAACGCGCCGACGCGCGAGTTCTGCATCGTGCGGCGCGAACGGACCAACACCCCGCTGCAGGCGCTGGTCACGCTGAACGACGAGCAGTACGTGGAAGCGGCGAAAGCGCTTGCCCAGTCCGCCATCAAGAACGGCGGCAGCACGATCGACCAGCGGACCGACTTCATCGTGCAGCGACTGCTGTCGCGCTCGCTGCGGCCGGAGGAAGCGGAAATCGTCACCGGTTCGTTCGCCCAGCTCGCGGCCTACTACGAATCGCATCCAGAGGATGCCCAGCAGGTCATCGGCGTCGGCGAGATGAAAGTCGATGCAACCATAAACGTCCCGGAACTGGCGGCCTGGACGATGCTGACGAATGAGTTAATGAATCTGGATGAAGTGTTGTGCAAGTAGGCGACTCGCTCCGCGAGTCGCTTGTAAGGACAGCCATTACCGCTGGATCTCCAATGACATCGGAGCGTCCACTCACTCCACTCGCGGAGCGAGTGGACTACAAAGGCCGAACATGTTTAACCTCCACGATCTCCAGCAGAACATCACCCGCCGGCACTTCTTTTCCCGCGGCTCGAACGTTCTTGGCGGCGCGGCGCTCGCCTCGCTGATGGGCGGCCCTGCGCTGGGCAACATTCCCGCCGCTGCGCCCGCTCAACTCGGCGCGATCCCGACGCACTTCGCCCCCAAGGCGAAGCAGGTCATTTACCTGCACATGGTCGGCGGGCCTGCGCAGATAGACCTGTTCGATTACAAGCCGGTCATGAACGACTGGTACGACAAGGACCTGCCGGATTCCGTCCGCATGGGGCAGCGCCTTACGACCATGACCAGCGGGCAGAAGCGGTTTCCCATCGCCCCGTCGAAGTTCAAGTTCGAACAGGCCGGCGAATGCGGTATGTGGATGACCGAGCTGTTCCCGTGGAAGAAGAAGATGGCCGACGACATGGTGTTCATCCGCTCGATGAACACCGAGGCCATCAACCACGAGCCGGCCATCACCCTGATGCAGACCGGCAATCAGATCACCGGACGCCCGTGCCTCGGATCGTGGGCCTCGTATGGTCTTGGCTCGATGAACCGCGACCTGCCGACCTTCGTCGTCATGATCGCCAAGCCGACCAACACCGAGCAGGTGCAGGCGATCTCCGCGAAGCTCTGGTCCAGCGGGTTTCTGTCCGGCGAGCACGCGGCCACGTCGCTGCGCAGCGGCGGCGATCCGATCCTGTACATCAACAACCCGCCGGGAGTGCCGGGCGAAGTCCGCCGCACCACGCTGGACGGCCTCCGCGCCCTTAACGAGCTGAACTACAGCCAGATCGGCGATCCCGAAACGCACACCCGCATCCAGCAGTTCGAACTGGCCTTCCGCATGCAGTCCAGCGTGCCGGAACTGACCGATATGACGCAGGAGACCGAGGCGACCTACAACCTGTACGGCGAAGCGGCGAAGACGCCGGGCTCGTTTGCCTACACGGCGCTGATGGCGCGGCGGATGGTTGAGCGCGGCGTGCGGTTTGTGCAGGTGTATCACAACAACTGGGACACCCACAGCAACGCCGCCGGCCGCCTTCCCGACCAGGCCCGCGACGTCGACCAGGCCTGCTACGGCCTCATTCAGGACCTCAAGCAGCGCGGCATGTTCGACGACACGCTCGTCATCTGGGGGGGCGAATTCGGCCGGACGATCTATTCACAAGGCGGCCTGTCCCACGAGAACTACGGCCGCGACCATCACCCGCGCTGCTTTACCATGTGGATGGCGGGCGGCGGCACCAAGGGGGGCACGATCCACGGCGAAACCGACGACTTCTCCTACAACGTCGTCAAGGACCCGGTCCACGTCCGCGACCTCCACG
>JAEUIG010000530.1 GCA_016795125.1 Planctomycetaceae bacterium
GCCTGGCGGAAGAACTGCTTGACGGCCGCGTCGTTGTACTTCTGCTGCGTGAGCACGGCGACGAGCAGGTCGGCACTGCGGCGAATCTGGTCGGCACGGCGCCAGTTGATCCGCGCGTCGCTGTCGACATCCGGCGTATCAATGACGAGCAGGTTCGGCGGCGTGCCGGCGTTCTCACGCCAGAACAGCCTGTCGTCTGCGGAGTCTTCGAGCGCGGCGTCCGCCCGGTCCCATTGAATGAGTTCAAAGCCGGGAAAGACCCGCCTGAGGTCGTGCTGCCCGGCAAAGCCGACCGGCGTGAGACAGACTGGATGCTTCGTGCCGGAGGCCAGCGGACTGGAGGCGCTGGCCCGCGATCCGGCAATGTGATTGAAAACGACGCTCTTGCCGATGTTCGTTCCACCGACGACCGCGACGACGAGGAACGCGTCGTCGGTCAGTTGGGGAATCAGCTTGTGCTCAAGCAGTTCGAACCATTCGCGTGCGGCCAGCGGCGCGACGCCGGCGCCGCTGGCCGCGACCTGCAATTGCAGAACGGCGGCATGCAGCCGGTGAACGACGGCGGCGAACTGGCCAATCGGGGGCATCGAACGGAGCGAGTCGTGATTCGTTGAACGGATGCCCACAGTTTAGCGGCGTTCCGCAGGCGACCCAGCACGAAAGCCGGCGATAAAACCCGCCGTCGTGCGGAATCCTGCCAATCATGACAGGTGATTCGCGAATCGAAGGCGAGGATTGAGGCCGATGTTCGTGCCATGGCCAGTCCAGGAAAACTTGACACAAAGCCTCCAAGACACGGAGACGCACGAAGAAGGCCATCGGCAGTATGTGGCCTTTTCTTTGTGTGCCTCCGTGTCTTCGAGATTTTGTGTCAGACCGTTTCGTTGTACGCCGGTGTTAGGAATGCAGTTACGTCCGGCGACCTGAAGTCGAAATAATTTGTGCGAACATCAAACAGCGGTTAGACTTCTGACGTAAGTGCGGTTGCCTTGCCTGGCGCGAGTCCTGTTCCGGAGCTGGTCCGATGAGCGAATTCCCGCGATCTGAGCGCCTGTTGAACGACGTCGCCTGGCGGATGTTCGCCATCAAGCTGGCACGCCGGACGTTCGTCTGGTTTGTCGTAATGGCGTCACTCTATGCCGTGCTGCTGCTCACTGCCCGGCTGACGGGCGTCATCCCCGACTACTTCGCACCGGCCACGCTGGGGTTCATTCCGGCGGCCGCACTGCTGGGGGCGCTGTTGACCACGCGCAAGCCGGCGTTTCCCGACGCGGCCCGTTGCGCCGACCGTTCGCAGCAGACCCACGATCTGTTCCTGACGTTGACGATGCTCGATAAGAGCGTGGGCGACTACAAGCCGCTGGTCAGCCGCGACGCGGAAGCGCGGGCGGCCAAATTGAAGGGCGCAACGGTACTGCCGTTCATCTGGGACCGGCCGGCCGTGATTCGCGGCGCCGTCATGCCTGCCGCGCTGGGTCTGCTCGCGTTGGGAATCGTGCTGCTGCCGTCGCTGGACCCGTTCGCCGTGCAGGCCGCTGCCCGCGAGCGGGCGGCCGCCACCGAGCGCGTCGCCGAATCGAGCAAGCAGACGGAAACGCGCAAGGCGGAACTCCGTCAGCGGGCCGACCTGGAGAACGAAAACTCCGAAGAGGTCGCCCAGGCGCTGGAACGGCTCAAAGCCGACCTCAAGAAAATGCGCCGGACCGAACAGTTGCAGAACACCGAACGGCTGGCGGTGAACCAGAAGGCGCTGGGGGACCGGTGGCGGAAGCTGAACAACGAGCAGCTGCAGCAGCTGATGAACGGCGAAGACCTGGAGCAGCGGTTCGGTGCCGAAGGGGCCGAGGAAATGCGGGAATGGCAGCGCGAACTGCAGCAGGGATCGTCTGAGAAGCTGGAATCGGCGATTGAAGAACTGAAAGAGCAGCTCAAGCAGCTGGCGCGCACCGAAGACCCCGTCGAGCGCAGCGAGCAGATGCGGAAGATCGAGAAGCAGCTCAAGGAGATGTCGGACTTCGCGATGAAGGAAGCCGGTTCGCAGCCGCTGGCGGCGGCGCTGCAGCGCGCGAAAGATCAGCTGGAGGCAATGCAGAACAGCGAATCGGAGCAGATGCAGCAGGAAGCGATGGAGGCGCTGCAGGAGTCACTGGAACTGTCGCAAATGGAAGCGGAGAACCTGGCGCAGGCCGTGCGTGACATGCAGTCGATGGAAGAGGCGCTGCAGCTCATCAGCATGGCCAAGCGGCTGAACAGTGAAGAGCAGCTCGACGGCGAACAGGGGGAGGAGGCCCAGAGCCTCGAAGAGTACGCCGAGATGTACGCGCAGATGATGGGCAACATGCCTGGCCAGGGAGAAGGCGAGCGCGGTCCCGGGTTCGGCGAGGGAGGCGAAGCGCCGGAAGACGATTCGGTCAAGTCGGATTTCGTCGACGAGACGTCGAAGTCCGCCGTGCAGCAGGGAAAAATCCTGCTGTCGATGAAAACCAAGGGGATGAGCGATTCGGGCGAAGCAACCAAGGAGTATCGGGACACGCTGGACGGCATCCGGCAGGGCGTGGCGGAAGCGATCGAGCAGGAGCAGATTCCGCCCGGTTATGTCGACACGATCCAGGGTTACTTCGACAACATCGACGCGGCCGATCCCGCGATCAACGGCGGCGCTGACACGACCGAAGAACCATCGGCAGAACCGGCTGCCGAAGCTGCGCCCGAGCCGTCAGCCACACCCGCCCCCTAGCGAACAGGACGGAGAAATAGTGAACCACAAAGACACAAAGGACACAAAGAAAGCCAATCTTTGTGCCCTTTGTGTCTTTGTGGTTCAATCTTTTCGCAAACAAGGTCCAATAACGGCCGGTCTGAAATGCGCTACGGACTGCTGATCTGTGTTCTGGCGGTGGTGGGGATTGTCGCTTGGTATGCCGTTTCTGGTCCCGATGACCGGACGCTGGTTGTGTACTGTGCCCACGACCTCGAATACTCCGAGCCGATCCTCAAGAAGTTCGAAGCCGACACCGGCATTCGCGTCGTGATCGTCGGCGACACTGAGGCGACGAAGTCGCTCGGGCTGGTGCAGCAGATTCTCCGCGAGGGGCCGCACTCGCGGTGCGACGTGTTCTGGAACAACCAGGTGCTCGGCACCGTGCAACTGGAGCGCGCCGATCTGCTGGCGCCCTACCAGGGTCCGGGCTACGAGCGGATTCCCAAAGAGTTCAAGCATCCTGACGGACTGTGGACGGGATTCGCCGGGCGGATGCGGGTGTGGATCGTCAACACCGACAAGATGGCGGCGACGCCTGAAGCCATTGAGACGGCACTGAGCGCGCCCGACCTGACCGGCATGGCGATCGCCATGCCGATGTTTGGTACGACGCTGTCACACTACAGCCTGCTGTGGGCGCGGACAGGAGGCGAGGCGCTCAAAGAGCAGCATCACGATCTCGTGCTGCGCGGCTGCCAGGTGGTGTCGGGGAACG
>JAEUIG010000562.1 GCA_016795125.1 Planctomycetaceae bacterium
ACAGCCGGCTGCCGGCTCGACGATTTCGACTTCGTTGCGTCTGGATGAAGAACCGGCCTCCATCACCGTCAGCGGCACGGTTGTCGATGCGGACGGACAGCCGGTGCCGGGCGCGTTCGTCGCGGTGGGCGCGACCGATCCGCGGCGCAGGGAGGAGAACTACGGCGATCAGTTGCTGGGAGAAGCGACCACCGGCAGCGACGGGCGGTTTACATTCCAGCTGTCCGGCGTGTCGTCGAAGACGCATCTGTATCCCAAGGTCTTCGCGCGGACCGACGAGTCGGCGATCGCGTGGTCCGTGTTCGATCTGGATGAAGGCTCGGACAGCGTGACCCTCACGCTGCAGCGGCAGCAGCTCATCGAAGGACAGCTTGTCGACCTCGACGGCCAGCCGGCGGCGGGTGTTGCCGTGCAAGTTCAGTCGGTGATGATCACGCCGGTTTCCGAAGACGCGGGTTCTGGACTTCGGAACGTTGCGGCCTCGCGCGCCGCGGTCCCGTGGTTCACCACGGATGACGACGGGCGGTTCACGATCCGCAACCTGGGCCCCGGACATGGCGTCTATCTGAACATTGCCGGCGACGACCGGTTCGCTCCACAGGAGATCTCGCTAAACACCGGCGCCGCCGAAACGCGGACAGAGTTCGACGCCACCTATCGCCCCTATACGAAGAACCTTCAGCCCGGCGAACACGCCGTCATCCCCCTCGCGCCGGCCCAACTCTTTGAAGGCGTCGTCCTGCTGGGAGATACCGATCAGCCGGCGGCCAACGCGAAGATCAGCATCTGGGCCAGCCAGCAGGAAAACGGGTCCATGACGACTGTTGAAGGCCGGACCGATGCGAACGGCCGCTTCAAGCTCAATCCGAATCCGGGCATCAAGTTCGGCATTCAGGCTTTTGCCCCCGACGGAACGCCGTTCATGGTCAAACAGCTGCGCGACCTCCGCTGGACCTCCGACGAGACGACACGGACGATGCAGATCCGCCTGCCGCCTGGTGTGCTCGTGACGGGAACAGTCACCGACGCGGTCACCGGTGCGCCCATCAGCAATGCGCACGTGCAGTACTACCCGGACCAGGCCCACAACCAGAATTACAACGACGACCTGATCGTCCGCTGGCAGGGAGCGCAGCCGACGAACGACGCCGGAGAGTTCGCGATCGCAGTCCCGGCCGGTCCCGGAACGCTGCTGGTCCACGCCGAATCGCCGAACTACATCCTGGAGGAGCGCGGTTCGCAGGAGCTCGATCGCGGCCAGGCCGGGGGCGAGCGCACCTACGCCCATGCGTTTGCGAAGATTGACCCCGCCGCCGGCGAATCTCCGGCCCCGCTGGCCATTCAGATCACGCCCGGCGCGACAGTGAACGGTCGTCTCGTCGACAGCGATGGCAAGCCCATCGCCGCGGCCAAGATGGTCTCGCGACTGAAGATCGTCTGGCACTCGCCGCAATGGCGCGCCTTCTCCGACGATGTCACGAACGGGCAGTTTGAGATCAGCGGACTGCGCGAGGGGGTCGAGTACCCGGTGTACTTCGTGGATGTCGAGCGCGGCCTCGGCGCGAGCGCCACGATCAGTACGGCCGACGCCAAACCGACCATCGTCCTCCAGCCGTGCGGATCGGCGAAAGCGAAACTCGTCGATCAGGACGGCGGGCCGATCGACAGTCGCAGCGTCGGCGTCCACATGGTCGTGACGCCCGGGCCGTCGCAGTTCAGCCAGTTGGCGTACCGCATGGGACTGCTCATGGCGGATGAAGATTACTACTCGAACATCACGCGCATCTTCAGTTGGGACAACGCGCCCGCGACGCCGGGCGAAGCCACCTTCGATCTGCTGATTCCCGGCGCGACGTACCGCGTTCCCAATCCGAACGGCGGCATGCTGGCCACGTCGGTGGATTTCACTGTCGAATCGGGCGAGACGCGCGACCTGGGAACGATTGAACTGGAGATTTCAAAGTAACTGTTGGAGTTCAGGCTTCAGCCTGGTGATGAATCTCGGGACGTTTTTGACTGAACGAACAGCCTGAAGGCTGAACTCCAACGGGCAACCAGCATGTTCACACCGTACTCGCCAACCGCCGCTCGGCCGTGGGACCTGCGACGGGTCGTGCATTTGCACAAACGCGCCGGCTTCGCCGCCGACTGGAACATGATCCAGCGCGACCTCCGCGACGGACCAGACGTCGCGATGGAACGACTGCTGGCGCCACAGACCGGCGAAACCGGCGGGACACCCTTCGAAGAACTGTCACGCGTCATCTGCGATGCGGCCGTCGAGTCGGGGAGCATCAATCGACTCAAGGCCTGGTGGCTGTACCGCATGCTGCTGGGCCCCGATCCGCTCGGCGAACGCCTCACGTTGATGTGGCACAACCACTTCGCGACCAGTTTCACGAAGGTTGAGGACGTTGGCCTCATGCGGCGGCAGAACGACACGTTCCGCCGCCATGCGCGCGGTGCGTTCGGCGAGCTGCTGGCCGCCTCCCTGCACGAACCGGCGCTGCTCGTCTGGCTCGACGCCGAGGCCAACCGCCAGGAGCATCCCAATGAAAACCTCGCCCGCGAGATGATGGAGCTGTTCTCGCTCGGCGTTGGCAATTATTCGGAAACCGACATCCGGGAGGCAGCGCGGGCCCTCACCGGCTGGACCGTCAACCGCGGCGCGTTCCGATTGCAGGACGCGATGCATGATGCGGGTGAAAAGACGATCTTCGGCCAGACGGGCGCCTGGACCGGTGACGATGCCGTGCGGCTCCTCGCCGAGCATCCGGCGGTGTCGGGCCGGATCGCGTTCCGCATCTGCGAGCTGCTGCTCGGGGAAGGCGTCGCGACGGAGTCCATGCTCGCGATGCTGGCAGCCGGACTGCATGAGCACGATCTGAGCATTGGCTGGGCCGTGGCTACCGTCCTGCGGAGCGAGGAGTTTTTCGCCGACGCGAACATCGGCACGCGCGTGACGGGTCCGGTGGAGTTTGTGATCGGCGCGGCCCGCGCACTGGAACTTACCGCGCCGCCGCCGAGCACGCTGCGGCTCGCGGAAGTCACCGCCCGGCTTGGGCAGGACCTGTTCGCGCCGCCCAACGTCTTCGGCTGGACCGGCGGTCGGGCGTGGCTCACGAGCCGGAACCTCATCAGCCGCGCCAACTTCACACACGATCTCATCGAGGGCAAGCTGCACCCGCGGTGGACGGCGTTCGACGCCGCCGCGTTCGCCGCGGCGCACGGATTCACGACCGCGCCGGAGCGGGCCGCGTTCTTTGCACAATTGCTGCTCGGCCGGTCCGATCTGCCGGCGCCGCTTCTCCATCTCGTGGACGATCTGAACCGCCTTGTCGCCGCGATCCTGGCGTCCCCGGAAGCCCAACTCGCCTGAAGGAACATCGCATGTTCGCTCGCTCACTGTCGCGCCGACACTTCCTCCGCGACTCGGCGCTGATCGCCCTGGCCCCCAGCGTGCCGGTGTTTCTCGGACGAACCGTGCGCAGCGCCGACATCACCGCTGACGGCCGCATCCTGGTCGTCATCCAGCTCGACGGCGGCAACGACGGCATCAACACGGTCATCCCGTTTGCCGATCCGGGATACGCACAGCATCGTCAGGAGCTGCGAATCGCCGATGACAAGCTCATCAAGCTGAACGACCAGGTCGCGCTGCATCCAGATCTCAAGCCGCTGGCCGAACTGCTCGACGACGGCCGGTTGGCGATCGTGCAGGGGGTCGGCTACCCGAATCCCGACCGCTCGCACGATGTCAGCATGGCGATCTGGCAGACGGCGCGGTTTGATGCGGCAGAGCACAAGTCGTACGGCTGGCTGGGCCGCGCACTGGATGCCGCCCCCGCGCCGGCCGACGGAGCGCCGCATTCGATCCTCGTCACCGACCGCACGCCGCCGGTTGCGCTCCGTGGCCGTCGTTGCAGCAGTGTTGCGATGGCGAATCTGAACGATCTGCAGATCAGGCCGGGCGCCTCGCTCGCCGCCACGGAAGCCGCGAATGACGCCGACGACCTGCTGGCGTTTACACGACGCGCCACGCTCGATGCCCGCTCGGCCGCCGATCGCATCGACGACGTCGTCCAGTCGACAGCGGGCGCCGCCGAATATCCGCAGACCGGACTCGCCGACCGACTGAAAACGGTCGCGCAACTCATCAAGGCGAACTTCGCCACGCCGGTGTACTACGCCATCCAGTCCGGCTACGACACGCATTCCACGCAGTTGGCGACCCACGGCAAGCTGCTGCGCGAATTGGCCGGTGCGGTGCGTGCATTTCTCGACGACCTGCAGTCGTCCGGGTTGGCCGATCGCGTGCTGGTCATGGGCTTCAGCGAGTTCGGGCGCCGCGTCGAGGAGAACGCCTCGCTCGGCACCGATCATGGCACGGCAGGCCCCATGTTCCTCGCCGGAGCCGGAATCCATCCCGGGCTGCACCAGGCGATCCCCAGCATGACCGACCTCGTCGACGGCGACCTGCAGATGTCGGTCGACTTCCGCAGCGTGTATGCCGCGATCCTGTCGCAATGGCTGCGGGTCGACCCGCTCCCCGTTCTCGGCGGCGAGTTCGCGAAGTGCGAACTGCTGAAGGCGTAACCACTGCGGCGAGCACCGCCGCCTACCACCCGCGCGGAACGCCTCCCTTGCGCGGGTCGCTCCCTCCGACCACTCCGGTGGCGGTTCGAGCCGCCGCCTGCGCGGCGGCAAGTTCCGCGATGCGCGTCACGGCGTGTCCCTTCAGATTCAGCGCGGTCGCCGCAGCCTCGGCGATGCCCGGCTCGAGCCGCAGTTCGTCCGGCGACCATTGATGGTGGAATCGCGCGGCGCTGACCGCCTGTTGCGGCGTCATTCCGAAGCGGGACATGTTCAGCAGCACCTGCAGCGTGGCGCTGATGATTCTCGGTCCGCCCGACGCGCCGGCCACATATTGGGCCTTGCCGTCGCGCACAGCGATCGTCGGCGTCATGCTCGACAGCGGCTTCTTGCCGGCGGTGATGGCATTCGCCTCGCTCTGAACGAGTCCGAACGCATTCGGCCGGCCGGGCGCCGACGTGAAGTCGTCCATCTGGTTGTTGAGGACGATTCCATACGGCGGCACGACCACCAGGCTGCCGTACGTCGTGTTGATTGTCTCCGTGCAGGCGACGGCATTGCCGGCGGCGTCGATGATCGAGAAGTGACTGGTCCCCGCATCATCAGGCAGCGAATGCCGACCATAGGCGTCCGGAGACAAGACCGCGTGCGGATCAATCTGTCCCGCAATCCGGGCGATTGCGTCTGGATTGAGCAGTCCATCGACCGGGACATCGACAAAGTCCGCATCGCCCAGAAACCGCGCCCGGTCGGCAAAGGCATGCTTGAGGGCTTCGGCCACGAGGTGGATGTACTCCGGCGTGTTGTGGCCCAACGCCGTCAGTGATCGATCGGGATGCACGCGCTCGTACGCGGCCAGAATTCCGAGTGTTTCCAGCAATGCGATCCCCCCGCTGGACGGCGGCGGCATTGAGAGAATCGTCAGTCCGACGAACTCCCCCTCCAACGGCCTGCGAACCACCGGCTCGACGTGCTGCAGGTCGTCCGCCGTGAGCACTCCTCCCTGTTCGCGAACCGTCGCCACGATCGCGGCGCCGACGGGACCCTCGTAGAACCCGGCCGGGCCTTCGGCGGCGATGCGCTCCAGCACGTCGCCGAGCGGCGAACGGAACTGCTCATGACCCTCGATGCGATCGAAGTAGAGTTCGCTCAGCGGTGCGAAGCGCGGGGATGCATCGCGAACGTCTGCCAGTTCCTGCAGGACATCGCTGCGGCCATCGCGCAGGGTGGCGTCGATCGGGAAGCCGTCTCGCGCCAGGCGGATCGCAGGTGCAAGCACCTGGTCGCGGCCCAGCGTGCCGTAGTGCTCCAGCGCGAAGCACAGACCCGCGACGGTTCCCGGCACACCGACCGCCAGTCCGCCACGCCGGCTGGCGGCCGGATCGTCGCCGTCGCTGGTGAACATGTCGGGCGTGGCTGCGGCCGGAGCGCGCTCACGGTAGTCGAGCGCGATCGATTCCTGCGTGCCGGCGTTCCAGATCAGCATGAACCCGCCGCCCCCCAGCCCGCAACTCTCGGGGCGGACGACCGCGAGCGCGAACGACGTCGCGACGGCCGCGTCGACGACGTTGCCTCCCTGCTGCAGAATCTCGACGCCGGCGGCGCTCGCCAGCTCATGATCCGCAGCCACGACGGCAGCGCGACTGGTGTCTCCGGCGATGCCAACGTCCGTCAGCGTCCAGAGGCACGCCGTGAGGCAGGCAACTCGAATCAGCGCGATCTTCATGGTGGCGGGATCGTGCATTGTCGCGATGAAGTATTCGGAGTGGGCGCCACTGGCTTCGCCAGTGCCTTCCACGCCGGATATTGAACCGAAGTTCGCACTGGCAGAGCCAGTGGCACCCGAAATCATAGGCCTGACAGTCGACTAATCCTGGAGCGACTCGCCCACACCTGGCGTATCGCCGGCGCCGGGGCGCCGACGCTGTCGGGGTCCTTCCGCTGGCTCCGGCAGGTCAAACAACGCTTTCACACTCGGCCGGACGAGAACGTAGAGTGTGAATACGCCAAGCGCCGTGCCGACCGGAACATTCAGGCACATCAGCCCGGCCAGCACGATGCAGTAATTGCGATTGCGCCGCTGCAGGATTCTCCGTCCGGCGACGGCCACGAGAATGGCGATCGACCAGATGATGACAATCGCCAGCGCGGACACGGACGACATGACGCGGCCGATCATCTCCGTATCTTCAGGCCGGTCGTTGCCGTTCATCTGCCCCAGCGCCATCATGACTCCCATGACGAAATAGACTCCGCCGCAGCAGCCCCCCAGCGCGATCAAACCGGCGTAGACAAAATGGAAAATTGCCAGCAGCTTGAGATGCTCGGCGTCCTGGCTGGACGCAGCGGGCGCTGACGCCGGTTGTGCGGGAACGAGGGGTTCGTCGGGCAGCATCGTGGCATCCTTTGCGGGAGAGTCGCCGCCGGCAGCTTGAATCCGGCCCGGCCGTCGCGGACAATTCCAGCATACGACCCGCCTCCGAAATCCGCACGGCCGCCGCGCCACACGCGGCCTCGCCCTGAACCCTCCCGCTGAATGTCCGACTCTCCCCGCACACTCGCCTTCGACGTCCCGTTCGTGGCGCCGTTCGTCCACCGGCTGCGGTTCACGACCGATCTTCTCGGCCGCGATCAGCAGGTGCTGGCGGACATTCTGGAGCCATCCGGTTCGCAGCCCGCCCGCGTCCAGTTCTGGATCGACGAGCATCTGTCGGCAGCGCATCCCGAACTCAAGACCCGATTGCACACGTTCGCCCGCTCGCATGCGGAGCGGATCATGCTGCCGGGCAACATCCAGACGGTACCCGGCGGCGAAGCGGTCAAGAATGACATTGAAATCCTCGAGCGGATGCTGAAGTGCATCCACGCGGCGGACCTTGACCGGCGGAGCTACATCGTCGTGATCGGCGGCGGCGCCGTGCTCGACGCCGTCGGACTGGCCGCCGCCGTCTCGCACCGTGGCATCCGCCTCGTGCGGATTCCCACCACCACGCTGGCCCAGGCGGACTCCGGAGTCGGCGTCAAGAACAGCGTCAACCTCTTCGGCAAGAAGAACTGGTGCGGCACGTTCGCGGTGCCGTGGGCCGTCATCAACGACGAGTCGCTGCTGCGCTCGCTCCCGGACCGCGACTTCGTCTGCGGGTTCTCAGAGGCGGTCAAGGTCTCGCTGCTGAAGTCGCCGGCCATTTTCGACCAGCTCTGCCGCGATGCCGCGCGTATTCGCCGCCGCGACATGAACGCCGCCTGGCCCATGATCCAGCAGTCCGCCCGGCTGCACCTGGATCACATCACCTGCGGGGGCGACCCGTTCGAACTGCGGGAAGCGCGTCCGCTGGACTTCGGGCACTGGTCGGCCCATAAGCTCGAAGCGATGAGCGACTTCCGGTTGCGTCACGGCGAAGCGGTCGCCATCGGCGTGGCCGTCGACACCGTGTATGCGTCGTTCGTCCACGGACTGCCGCACGCGGATGCGCTGCGGGTGCTCGAATGCCTGCAACACCTCGGGGTGCCGCTGGACCATCCGGCCTTACATCAGACAGAGCAGCTCTTTGCCGGCCTGGAAGAGTTCCGGCAGCACCTCGGCGGCCGTCTCACGCTCACCATGCTCACGGCCATCGGCCAGCCACTCGATGTTCACGAAGTCGATCGCCCCCGCATGCTCGACGCGATCGAGTACGTCAGCCTCTACGCGAGTAAAGCGGCAAAGGGACAGAGCGGCAGAGTGGCAAAGGGATAATGGGAGATCGCTCGGCTATTCCCTATTCCCTACTCACTATTCCCTAAAAAAAGAAGGACCGCCGCGAAGAACCCGCATCTCGCGGCGGTCCAGGACCCTGAGACAGATTCAGGGGTTGCTGCCACCAGGGGGGGCGGTGGCAGCAGACAGGGGGTAGACTCGTTTACGGGGCTGCCGTTCCCAGCAGCTCCTCTTCTTCTTCCTGGATGATGATGCGGGGGGTGACCAGCAGCATCAGGCTGTCCGTTTCCCGGCCGATGCCGGTGTTCTTGAAGAGCCGGCTGATGTACGGCAGCTTGTTGAGAATCGGCACGCCGTCCATGTTGCGGCCTTCACGCAGCCGCTTGATGCCGCCCAGCAGCACCGTGCCGCCGTCCGGCACACTCACGACCGTCGTCACCGAGACGACGTCCACGACCGGCTGCTGAACCGTGATTGCAGCACCGGATGCACCGCTGGTGCCCGAGGTCCCCGACGTTCCAGACGTGCCCGAGGTCCCCGACGTGCCGGACGTGCCGGATGTCCCGGAGCCGCCGCTGACTCCGCTGCCGCCGAAGCCCGCGATACCGCCGCCAGCACCGCCGCCGAAGCCGCCGGCACCGCCGCCGAAGCCGCCCGCTCCCGTGCCGGTCACACCCGACACGAACGAGAACGTGAACACGTCGGTAATGGTTGTGAAGAACGGCAGCAGCGAGAGCCGCACGTACCGCCGGTCGGCCGAGACCACCGCCTGCACCGTCATCTGCACGCCTTCAGGAACCACCGAGATGATC